>NZ_DASRXP010000625.1:0-7887 GCF_035687465.1 Kribbella sp. | reverse complement strand
CACTGTCGGCACCCTTCATCAACGCGGGCTGCGGGAACAGGTTGCTGGTCGGCTCGGTGGAGACGTTCGACCCGTAGATCGCCGCGCAGTCCTCCGGTTGCACGCTGATCGGCTGGCCGTTCTGGTCGTACAGCCGGACGGAGACCTGGCGACCCTGCGCGTCGAACGGGTAGATGTTGTCGATCCTCTGCCCGTCCAGTGCGAGACCTCCCACGGCGTAGTTCGACGCCGGGTCGTTGTGGTAGCTCGAGGAGGAGAACAGCCCGGACGAACCGCCGACGAAGCTGGCGGCGAGCCAGAGCGGTACCGCGATCGTGGCGACCAGGTTCAGCGGCACGACGTACCAGAGCCAGCGGCGGTCCTGCTGCGTGCGGCGGCCGATCCAGATCGACACCGCGGCGCCGGCGAGCGCGCCGACCACGGTGACCGCGCCCGCGCCGAACATTGCGAAGAAGCCGCCGCCGCCGACCACGCCGCGGGCGACCCACCAGACCGGCTGACCGATGGTGACGAGCTCGCGCCGGACGTTCGGCGGGAGCTGGTCGACCAGACCACGGATCGACTCGGCCCACTGGGCGCCGCGTGGTTCGTCCAGCACGATCCGCGGGTCCTGGCCGTTCAGCGCCCGGACGCCGAGGTAGGCCGCGCCGAACAAGGTCGCCAGTCCGAGCAGGCCGAAGAAGGCGACGGTGTCGAACGACCCGCCGACGAGCCCGACCACCAGCAAGAACGGCCCGACGGTGCAGGCGATGATGCCCCAGCGGAGTGCTTTGCGCCCTGCCCCGCGATCCGCGGCCTGCTGGGTCCTCGGGGGATAACCGGCCGCGGTGCGGAGCTCATCGGCGTACTGGCGTGGGCTGCCGAGGCGTTCGTCGAGCGCGGCGGCGGTCAGCTCCTGCTCGAACTCGGCGGCGACCTCGGTCAGGTGGCCGGACACGTCCTCGAGCACATCCTCCAGCTCACCCGGTGGCAGGTCGCTCAGCTCGGCCCGGACCTGGGCCAGGTAGGTCGCGACGGGTCCCGTCAGAGTGCTGTTCACGCCGCCTCCATGTGCAGCAGGCCCGACATCGTGTCGGCGAAGTGGCTCCAGGTCTTGGTGGAGTCGGCCAGCAAGTCGCGGCCGGTCTTGTTCAGCCCGTAGTACTTGCGATGCGGGCCTTCCTCACTGGGTTGCACGTACGACGTCAGCGCGCCGGCCGCGAACAACCTTCGCAAGGTGCCGTACACCGAGGCGTCGGCGACATCCTCGAGCCCCGCGGCCCGCAGCCGGCGGAGTACGTCGTAGCCGTAGCCGTCCGCATCCCGCAGTACGGCCAGCACGGCGAGATCCAGCACCCCCTTGAGCAACTGGCTCGGATCCATCCACTCCACCCCGTTCGTCTCATCGCACCGGGAGGAATCGGCCCCCTCAGACCGGCCCTCCCGGTGCTCTGCCGACCACACTACTACACATCGCAGACTACTCCGCCAACCAGCATCCAGACGCGCGTCGCGGCGACGAGTGCGGCATGCGGACGCGGTTTGCCGACCGGAGCCGCCGGGGGTGCGCCTGAGCCAGCGCCACGCTTGTTGCCCTAGGCAACCGGGTGGGTGAGTTGTCGGGCTGCTGAGATCAGCCGAGGGGGTCGTGCAGGTCGGGGCGTTCGGTCGGGGTGTTGATGGTGACGTCGATCGGCTCGACCTTGGCCGGTGCCGGCACCTTGCCGGCCGTGACCGGGAGGTTGAGCTTGCTGTTCGCGAGGTCGATGTCGATGGTCGCGCCGGTGTCGTTCGGCGCGGTCCATCCACCGTCGCTCAAGGTCACCGCGAGGCCGAGCACGCGCCCCTTGGGGATCACCTCGTCCTGCGCCCGCAGCGGCACGGTGACCGTGGTCCACTTGCCCGGCGTCAACGGCTTCGGCTTGCTCAGCGAGCTGCTGTGCGCGGCGTCGATCCAGCCCCGGCTGACGATCCCGTGATCGCTCTCTTCGGTCTGCTTCTGCACCGTGAAATAGCAGGCGTCGTCGAAGTCGGACTGCGGTGCCACACAGGTCTCGGTGTCAGTACGCCGGATCCCGGAGTACCGCTCACCCTCGCCGTACTCGATCAGCCGCGCGGTCACCGGAGTGGTCTCCGAATCCGCCCTGATCCGCAAGGTCACCGTCGGCGTTCCGCTGACCCGGATCGCGGCCGGCAGTGGGGCCGAGAGGAACATCTGCCGTCCGGCGATCACCTCGGACGGCGTTGCCACGATGGTGTCCTCGGTCAGCGAGGGCTCGTCCGTCACCGTGACGGTTCCCTTGCCCTTGGCACCGAGTTTCCCCTCGGCCAGCGGCACCGGCACGGTCTTCGACACGGCCGGCCAGGTCGGGTAGTCGCGCCACACGTCCGGAGCGGTCTCGACGGAGGCCATCGGCTCGCGCATCACGTTGTTCTGCAGGCCTTGCAGCCAATAATCGAACCACTTGTGCAGCTCGTCCACCCAGGCGTCCCGGCGGAACTCGAACGGGTCGACGTGATCTTCCAGGCCGAGCCAGATCTTCCGCGGCACCTTGTTCTTCGCGAGGGCGGTCCACCACTGCGCGAAGTGGTTCGTCTGGACGTTGTAGTCGCTCAGGCCGTGCGTGACGAACACGGACGCCTTCACCTTGCTTGCGTCCTTCACATAGTCGCGCTCGGACCAGAAGGACGTGTAGTCCCCGGTCTCGTCGTCGTCCTGCTCGCCCAGGTCCGCACGAACCGCCTCGCAAGCAGGGGTGTCGTGGCCGACATAGCCACCCAGCCAGGGCATGTAGTCGACGGAGTACGGGACGCCGCCGGATCGCGAGTAGTCGTACCAGGACGAGATCGCCGAGATCGGCACGATCGTCTTGAGTCCCTTGACCCCGGTGGCCGCGACGCCGTTCGCCAGCGTTCCGTCGTACGACTTGCCAATCATGCCGACCGAGCCGGTCGTCCAGGTTGCCTTGACTGGCTTGCCATCGCTTGTGTGGGCAGTGTTTCTGCCGTTCAGCCAGTCGATCACGGCGACGACGGAGTCGATCTCGTCCTTGCCGCCGACATCACCGCAGCCGGTGGATCGACTGGTGCCGACCACATCGACCCCGACCACGGCGTAGCCGCGGGGGACGAAGTAGTTGTCGTAGTACAACGGCATCTTCTGGATGACGCCGTTCTCGTCGTAGGTCTTCTTCTCGCTCTCGTTGCCGCGCCCGCAGCAGGAGTAGTACGGCGAGGCGTCCATGATCACCGGGATCCGCAGCCCGGCGGCATCGGTCTCGCGCGGCCGGACGATGTCCACCGCGATCACGTCGTTGCTGCCGTCGGAGTCGGTGTCCATCAACGTGTCGACCCAGACCGACTCGCGGATCGCACCGGCGTAGTCGTAGACGGGCTTGGTACTGCGGGTGGCCGGATCGACGTGCGGCGGGACTCCCGTGGCGTCCGCGCTCAGTGCTTCGGCGCCGGGCTCGCCGGGTCCGTCCGGCACGGGAGCGGCCGTGGCTGTACCAGTGATGGCTCCCAGGCAGACTGCAGTGGACGAGACCAGGACAATCACCCTGGCGCGGACGGTCGTCATGGCTGGGAAGGCTAGTCATTCAGGCGCGCCAAAGCCAGGTTCTGGCGACATTGGCCGGTACTTGACAGCCACAGAGGGTGATCAAGGCCGGTCTTCCGATAGTGTGACCGCCACCCAGGGGGAGCTGCACGGAAGGTGGGTACCAGTGAATCTGCGAGCACCGGTCACGTTGCTGGACGTCGCACAGCGCGCGGGTGTGTCGGTCGCGACCGCCTCCCGCGTGCTCAACGGGGGCGATCGGGTGCCGCGTCCCGAGCTGCAGGAGCGCGTCCGTGAGGCCGCCGCGGCCCTCGGCTACACGCCGAACGCACAGGCCCAGGCGCTGGCGAAATCCTCCACCAACGTGGTCGGCATCCTGGTCCACGACATCGAGGACCCGTACTTCGCGGCGATCGCGAACGGCGTGATGCGGGCCGCCGACGAACGCGGTCTGCTGGTGATGCTGGCGAGCACGTTCCGTGATGCCGACCGTGAGATTGCTTACCTGTCTTCTCTCCGGGCCCAGCGCGCCCGGGCCGCCGTGATGATCGGCAGCCGCCGCACCGACGCCGAGGGACTCGCCCGTACTGCGCACGAGGTCGAGACATTCCTGAACTCCGGTGCGGGACTCGCCTTGGTCAGTCAGTCAGGCATGCCCGCGCACACGATCGAGCCGGACAACCGTGCCGGTGCGGCCGAACTGGCCCGGTCGTTGGTGGGACTCGGGTTGCGGAAGTTCGGCGTACTGGCTGGTCCTGACGGTCTCGCGACCGCGCGGGATCGGCGCGACGGATTCGTCGCGGGGCTGGCCGAGTCCGGGCTGGAACCGGTGGCGGTGCAGGGCGGGGAGTTCACCCGCGACGGTGGTCATTCGGCTGCTCTGGAGTTGCTGGATCGCAAGCTCGACCTGGACTGTCTGTTCGCGGTGAACGACGTGATGGCCGTCGGTGCGATGTCCGCGCTGCGCGGCCGCGGAGTCGACGTACCGGGCGAGCTCGGAGTGGCCGGGTTCGATGACATCGCAACGCTGCGGGATGTCTGGCCGGGGCTGAGCACCGTCCGGCTGCCGCTGGAGCAGATGGGCCGGCGGGCGCTGGAGCTGGCGATCGAGGGCGGCGAGCCGAAGACGGAGACGTTCCCGGCCGAGGTCGTCCTCCGCGAAAGCACAGCAAAGTCGTGAAATATGCTCGGCCGGGTGACCGAGCCAGCGCACGTCTCCGAGATCTTTGACCCGTCCGCGTGGAAAGAGGTCGACGGGTTCGACCTGACCGACATCACCTACCACCGCGCGGTGGACGCCGGGGTGGTTCGGATCGCGTTCAACCGGCCCGAAGTACGCAATGCCTTTCGGCCGGGAACAGTGGACGAGTTGTATCGGGTGCTCGACCACGCGCGGATGTCGTCCGATGTCGGCTGCGTGCTGCTCACGGGCAACGGACCGTCCCCGCGCGACGGCGGTTGGGCGTTCTGCTCCGGTGGCGACCAGCGGATCCGCGGCAAGGACGGTTACAAGTACGCCGAGGGCACGACGGCCGACACGATCGACCCCGCCAAGGCAGGGCGGCTCCACATTCTCGAAGTGCAGCGGTTGATCCGCTTCATGTCGAAGGTGGTCATCGCTGTCGTGCCGGGGTGGGCAGCGGGTGGCGGGCACAGTCTGCATGTCGTTGCGGACCTTACGATCGCCTCGGCCGAGCATGCGCGGTTCAAGCAGACGGATGCGGATGTGGCGTCGTTCGACGGTGGTTTCGGATCGGCGTACCTGGCCCGGCAGGTCGGGCAGAAGTTCGCCCGGGAGATCTTCTTCCTGGGCGACGAGTACTCCGCCGAGGACGCCTTCCGGATGGGCATGGTGAACAAGGTCGTGCCGCATGCCGAGCTCGAGGCGGTCGCGCTGGAGTGGGGCAAGAAGATCTGCGCGAAGTCCCCGACCGCGCAGCGGATGCTCAAGTACGCGTTCAACCTGATCGACGACGGTCTGGTGGGTCAGCAGATCTTCGCGGGCGAGGCGACCCGGCTGGCCTACGGCACCGACGAGGCCGCCGAGGGACGCGACTCGTTCCTGGAGAAGCGGCCGGCCGACTGGTCGCCGTACCCCTATGCCTTCTAACAGCCTTCACTGAGAAGTTCACAGAAATATTTGTGCGAGCTACTGACAGTGCACGGTAAATCTCTTACCGTCGCTGGGTATGGACAACCTTTCCCGCCGTGGGTTGCTCGCCGGAGCCGGTGCGATGCTCGTCGCCGGTTCGTCAGGAGTCGCCCACGCCTCCGCCGCCCCTGTCCGTGCTCCTCTACGTGTCGAAGCCCTGCCCGCCACCAAACGGTTCACCATGAGTGGATCCGGTGGCGAGATCTTCCGCAGCAAGCCGTTGTGGGGGCCGACCGTGATGCAGTCCTTCGCGTTCGACACCCCCAATAACCGGCTCTTCACCGGCCAGCTGAGATCCGGTACGCCGGCCAACAGCGGTGACCTCACCCTGAGCCAGCTCAACTTCTCCGGCACCGTGCTCGGTCACATGTACCTGAACGGTTTCGGTCATGCCGTGTCGATCGGCGCCCAGGCGGTCGGCAGTACGACGTACATCTGGACCGAGACCGACGTGGACACCGCGAACGGGCGCGGTCGCCAGATCTGCAGGTTCCCCTGGCAGAACGGCGCCACCCTCAGCTCGTCGTCGGTGACGAAGTGGAAGCCGGTGTCGAACGGCAGCGTGTTCACCCCCGCGATCGATCAGCGGTACGGCCGAATCGGCATCCGGCACGCGTTGTCCGACGGCATGCACGTCAACATCTACTCGCTCGCCGCCGCGGCCGCGGGGGACTTCTCGACCGTGCTCACGTCCTTCAAGCAGCCGGCCCTGACGCCCGGTGTCGCCTTCCAGGGCTGGGCGCTCTACGGCTCGTACGTGTACTTCTGGGAGGGCACGGCCTACCCCGGGGCTCCCGACCCGGCCAAGGCGAACTCGAAACTGTGGTGCTACGACATCAACCAGGGCGTGCTCGTCGACTCGTTCCTCAGCCTCGCGGGCCAGAGCCTGACCTACCGCGAGGCCGAGGGGATGGCGGTCTACGGCTCGACCGACGCGACCGCCCGCCTGTACTTCGGTTTCGCCTCCGGCGTCGCCGGCGACCGCCGAGCCAACCTCTTCTACCGCAACAACCTCGTCTAGACAGCTCTTGCGTCCGAAGAACCGCGGGGCAGGCCCCTCGCTTCTTCGGACGTAAGCAGTGAGGGCTACTGGGCGACGCCGTAGAGGCGGTCGCCGGCGTCGCCGAGGCCGGGGACGATGTAGCCCTTCTCGTTCAGGTGCGAGTCCATGCCGGCGATCACGAGGTTGACCGGGACGTGCAGGTCGGCCAGTTCGCCCTCGATCCGCTTGACGCCCTCGGGCGCCGCCAGCAGGCAGATCGCGGTGATGTGGTCGGCGCCGCGGTTCACCAGGAAGCGGATCGCCGCGGCCAGCGTGCCACCGGTCGCGAGCATCGGGTCGAGCACGTAGCACTGCCGGCCGGACAGGTCCTCCGGCAGCCTCTCGGCGTACGTCGAGGCGTCCAGCGTCTCCTCGTTCCGGATCATCCCGAGGAACCCGACCTCCGCGGTCGGCAGCAGCCGGGACATCCCCTCGAGCATGCCGAGGCCGGCCCGCAGGATCGGAACCACCAGGGGCTTCGGCGAGGTCAGCTTGACCCCCTCGGCCTCCGCGACCGGCGTACGGACGGAGATCGGACCGGTCCGCACATCCCGGGTGGCCTCGTACGCGAGCAGCGTGACGAGCTCCTCGGTCAGCCGCCGGAAGGTGGGCGAGTCCGTCCGCTCGTCCCGCAGCGCGGTGAGCTTGTGGGCGACGAGCGGGTGGTCCACGACGAGGATCTGCATGGCGGGAACGCTACCGTCGGCGATTCGCTGCCGGGAAGCAAACCCGCTGTTACGGTCGAAAGGCAGTCGATTCAGGTTAGGGCCCTAGAGCCGGCCCCCGCCCCGGGGCGCCTCGACCGACAGGACGTGCGCCCGTGGCTGAGAACTCCGGGAAGTCGCCCGAACAACTGGACCGGCTGCGCCGCCGCGCCGCCTTCCTCCGCGAACTGGAGGAGGCCCGCGCCCTCCGAGACCGGATCGCCCCCCGCCGGGCCCGCGTCCGCCAACTCCGCGAAGCCATGCGCCGCGCCACCTACCACCATTGACGACCCGTACTGCGGGTCGCCACGTACCGGAGTACCGGCGGGGGTATCGCAACATTCGGAGCGGTGTGCGCATCGAGTGGGTAGAGCCGGTTCCGGCTTCTAAACAAGGAGTGTGCGCGCATGCGCAGTAGTCTCACCACCACGTCCATCCGAGTCCTTCTAAC
>NZ_DASRXP010000624.1:0-3597 GCF_035687465.1 Kribbella sp. | reverse complement strand
ATGAGGTCGGAGGCGGCGCGGGAGATTCGGGTCAACAGGCCAGGTCTCGACGGCAGCGGCTCAGGGTCCTCGACCTGGACGACGGGAGTTTCCGGGACGATCCGCTGGGCGTTCCACTCCAAGAACTCGCCACAGGACCCGCAGAACGTGTCGCGCTCGGTGTTGCGATGTCCACACCCGCCACAGATCAGCATCAGTTGCCCTCCACCCTGACCAGATGCTCGAACGAATAGACCAGGCTGTTGCGTTCGAGATCGATTTGGGCTTGCTCCGCGCCGCGTTCCCCGGTGACCGGATTGGCGCTGAACAACCGGATGTCCTCGACGGCCTGAACCCCACGAACCGACTGCAGCACCGAATAGACATCGCCGGAGCGCACGGACCGTCCGAACTCCCAGCCCGAACCGTCGAATCCCCCACCAGGCAAGGGATTGAGGAACCGGTAGAGCACCTCCAGCGCGTCGACCCGGATCCGGTCGCGGTCGACGCGCGGCCTGGCGACCAGCCGCGCCACCACGGTGACGCCCCGATACCGCGGCGGCTCGACAGACACCCGCGTTCCGATCAGCCGCACCTGCTCCAGCCGCTCGGCCAGGCGTTCCAGCAACGAAACCGAGGGCACCAGGTCGGCGAAGGTGATCACACCACCGGACTGCGACGCGACCGGGACCACCAGAACCTTCACCGTTCCGGTCGGCACGTCGGTACCGGCCGCGGTGATACAACGAATCCTCGCCGCCTCCGGTACGGCCTCCCGCGCCAGGACTTCGTAGTCCTCGGCAGTGACCGCTCGGGCCCGGGTCCGCAACAGAATCGGCGCTCGGTCACGGGCCTGGTCGAGTGTCTCCCCTTCGGTCCCGCCATGGGCCGCGTGCCGATTCTCGACCGCGGCCACAAAGGGAATCGACGACCTCAAAGTGGCGATAGCCGCCCGCGGAACGTTGCCCCGCAGCCCGCCGCCGGTGGCGTACGCACGAAGCTGCACGCTCGCACCGTCGGCCGGAACCGCCCCGTGCCGGCGCACCCCGCCGTCAGCGAGCCGGACCACCGGCCCGAAGGCAACTTCACCCGTGACCGCGTCGAGCCGGAAGTGCCGGTCGGCCGGACCGCTCGCCGCGAAGTCCTCGACCTGGGTCCATTCCTGCCAGCCGTCGTCGGAGCTCGTTTCGATCACCGGCGCGGTCAACCCGGCCAGGACCGGGGTCGTCCGGACGGTGAACACCTGCCCGGGCACCCCGTCCGACTCCCCCAGGAGTTCGTCGAAGATCAGGTCGGCGTTGACCGACTCGACGGTTCCACCGACGCTGCAGGCGTCAAGCCGCCGTACCTGGGGTGAAGCCGAATAGCCGGCCTGACCCTCTTCGGCCGGAACCACTCGGGCCCGGAGCCATCCGGCCAGCAGCCCTCCGACAATGCTGGTCTGGTGGTCGGCCGGCAGGTGCAGTACGAGTGAGCCGGACTGGTTGAGCCCACCGGTCTCGTCGCGATCGATCTCGCATTCCGTCCAGGAAGCCCCCGTCCACGCCTCCCAGACCAAGGGTGGATTGAGCGGGTCGACGCCGAGTCCCTCGGTGTCTCCCGCATAGTCCAGCTGGATCGCCACCGACGGAACCGCGGCATCCAACCCCACCAGGAGTTCGTCGCCGGGTTGTGGTGGCGTGGAGAAGGCCGCGAACCCCACGCCGGCCCGTTCCGGTTCGTACCCGTCCGGCTGTTCCGGCGACCTGGTCACCACAGCGGTGACTGAGCAGGGCGGGATGACGAGTTCCAGGCTGGTGGAGAAGGCGACGGACTCCTCCGTCTCTGTCCTGACCGTGCCGGTCTCGGTACCGGGAGCGATGGTGAACGCGGCCTTGGCCGGCGACGAGAGCCAGAAGGTGACCGGCACCTTGGCCGGGGTCGGCGGCACCAGCCGCAGGCCGATCAGATCGAGGAACTTGAGGTGCAGCCGGTCCGGGACCTGGTTCAGGCGGGAGAAGAGCTGGTCGGTCAGGTACGCACAGGCCTCGAGCAGGGCCAGCCCCACATCGGCCGGGTTGTCGTCGGTCCACTCCGGACATCTCCGACGCGCTACCTTGACCGCGTCCTCGACCAGGTCTGCGAATCTCCGATCATCCAGATCGGGTGCGGGTAAGGCCATCAGTCCTCACCTCCCACTGACTGCAGGTCGGCCTGTACCGCCGCCACCGCCTGGAAGCTGTCCATACCGAACACCACGACAACCTCGCCGTCCTCATCTGTACTGCGTACTCGGTAGCTGATGACGATCTGCACCAGACCGTCGACGGACTGGTCCGGTCTTACCTCGACGTCCTCGACCAGCACCCTCGGCTCCCACACCGTGATCGCCCGTTCGATCTCGTCAGCCAGCCTCGCGCTGAAGGAATCGGTGATCGGTTCGAAGACGAAGTCCCGCAGCCGGCAGCCGAAGTCCGGGCGCATCACCCGCTCACCCGGGTAGGTCTGCAGGATGACCTTCATCCCCTGCTCGAGTTTGTCCGTTCCTCGCGCGATGCCGAATCTGCCCAGCCCGGCGCAGTCGACCGGGAACAGCAGACCTGCCACGGTCTCCGTGCTCACTCGCATCTCCTCCGTCTCAGTTGAGCTTGATCGGCTTGCCCTTGAGCTCGAGCGGACCGGTCCCGTTGACGGTGATCTGCGCGCCCTCCAGGTTCAGGCGTTGGGCCTTCAGATTGAGCGCGGCACCACCGTCGATCGACACCGTGCCGCCGGCGCCCGCCTTGATGTCGATCACCCCACCCGGACCACACTCGATGCTGAGACGACCCTTCTCACCGGGCTGGGTGACCTTGCCCGGCAGGCATTTCAGCGACAGGACGCCGGCGACCTGATCGATCCGAAGAGTCAGATTCCCATCGCCGCTGCCAAGCAGGATCTCGGCCTGCTCGACCTTGTCCGGAGTGGACATCTCGTCGTGGAAGGCGAGCCTGTTTCCCGACGGGGCGACCAGACCTCGCCACTGCACCACGGCGCTCTTGCCAACCACCCGGACCGGCTGGGCACCGAGCGTGTAAATGCTGCGGTTGTTGACGATTCCGCCGAGGACGTACGGCCGCTGAAGATCACCGAACTCGAATCCGACCATCACCTCGTCGCCCGGTTCCGGCAAGAACATCGCGCCACTGTGCTGCCCCGCGCCCGGCTGGACCACACTGGCCCAGTTGGTCTCGTACTCCGGCGAAAGCCAGGGCAGGATCAGCTTCACCCTGCCCTTGCCCAGCGGATCGTTGTTGTTGCTGACGATGCCGCAGACCACCCCGTGAACCCGGTGGTCAGCGACCCTGGAACCACTGGTGAGTCCGAGCAGGGTCCTGTCCTGCTGCCCACTCACCTCGAACCTGGTGCGGTAGCGTGCGAACTCGATCTCGTGACGGGCCCGGGTCAGCGTCCACCGACCGGCGAACGGCGCCGCGACTCCGGAGATGTCCACGGCCCGGCCCGCCGACAGCCACGGATCTCCGATGCTTTCACCGACCGCCTCGGCAAAGGTGCCCGCAAGTTGATCGGCCAGTCCCGCCGCCCTGGCCTGGGCGGCGGGTGCGCCATTGGCATCGAACGAAACCGGCTGGTCCACCA
>NZ_DASRXP010000623.1:0-11310 GCF_035687465.1 Kribbella sp. | reverse complement strand
GGTGGGGGCGGTGGGGCGGCGATGCTCCGGGGATGGACTTGATTCGGTACGTGGTGGTGGGGGATGGGGCGGCTGTGCTTCTGGTGCATGCCGGGGTTTGTGATGCGCGGATGTGGGGGCCGCAACTGGCGGATCTCGGGCGGGATCATCGGGTGATCGCGCCGGATCTGCGGGGGTACGGGGAGACGCCGCTGGAGGTTGGGGCGAAATACTCGGATGCCGGGGATCTGCTGGATCTTCTGGATGAGTTGGGGCTCGACCAGGTGGCGGTGGTCGGGGCGTCGTACGGGGCGAATGTTGTGTTGCAGGCGGCGAGTCGGGCGCCGGAGCGGTTCAGTCGGCTGGTGCTGCTCGCACCGCCGGTGTTCACGCTGCCGAGGACGGACGATCTGCTGGCCTTCGGCGCGGAGGAGGACCGGCTGCTCGACGCGGACGATGTGGACGGCGCTACCGATCTGAACGTGCGGAGCTGGCTGGGGCCGGAGGCGGACGACGAGGCGCGCGAGCTGGTCCGAGTGATGCAGAAGCGGGCGTTCGAGGTACAGATCGCGGCCGGCGACGTCGAGAACGAGGACTATGAGGTTCGGCCGGAGCTGATCACGGCGCCGGTGAAGCTGTTCACAGGGGCGCACGACTTCCGGTTCTTCCACGATTCGGCGGCGTACCTGGTGGGATCCCTGCCGGACGTCGAGCACGTGGAACTCCCCTGGGCCGGCCACCTCCCCACCCTCGAACGCCCCGCGGAAGGCGTCGACCTCGTCCGCAACGCGCTCAGCTGAAACACAACGTCCGAAGAACCTGAGGCTATGACCTCAGGTTCTTCGGACGTAAGCGCTGAGAGGAAAGTCAGTCGGCGAGGGCGCCCATGGGGTTCCAGGCGGAGAGGACGATGGGTTGGTCGTCCAGGCGGGCCTGGAGGTCGGCCGGGAGCGCGGAGCGGCGTACGGCGATCTCGAAGACGTGCTCGGCGAACCACGAGTCGTTCATGGTCCAGAAGCCGTTGTCCGCCTTCTCGTCGCCCCAGCTGTTCTCCACCCGCCAGCGGCGCGGCTTGCCGTCCACCAGGTCGACGCCGGTGAAGAGCATCGCGTGCGTCATCAGGGTCTCGTGGTGCACCAGCCGCTCTGCCTTGTCCAGCTTGAACTCGGTGTCGTAGACCGACCCGTAGTCGTACAGCTTCGCGTCCCAGAACCCGAGATCCGCCGACATCTGCCGCCCGACGTCACAGCCGAACCAGACCGGCTCGCCGCTGACGATGGAGTCCTGCGCGAGCTTCTTGATCAGGTCGATCTCGACGTTCAGGTAGACCACCGGCGGCGCGTCGATCACGTTGCCCAGGTAGTCGACGGTGAAGGTCTTGCCGGTCGGGCTGGACTCGCGCGGGTCGTGCACGAGGCAGACGTAGTCGTCCACCGGCAGCGTCACGTACTCCGCCGCGAACTCGGCCGGCGTGGTCCAGCCGTCGCGGTGGAAACCCTTGTCGCTGTCCTTCCACTGCCACAGGAACTTCTGCGGCGGCGTCCCCAGGTGGATGCTCAGCACCCGGTGGATCGTGGTCAGCAGCTCCCCCTTGCGGGCCCGCTGCGACTCGACGTCATCGATTTCCCGCAGGTCGCGGGCGCCCTGGCGGAGCAACTGGCGGAGCGTGTTGTTCATCTGAGCGGTCGCCGACGAGCTCTCCGTCTCCGGCATCGCCGTCTTCGGCACCAGCCCGTGCTTGCGGACCAGCGCGACGAACATGTTCCACTGGCCGCCGTCACCGATCGGGTCGGACAGCAGGTGCGCGACGGTCCGGTCGTCGACGTCGCGGCCGCCGGTCTCGATGATCGCCTCGAGGAAGAAGTTGGCCCGCTCGAACTTGTCCCAGAACAGCAGGTAGTTCTGGGAGAACTCGAAGTCCTTGACGTTCAGCTTCTTCGCCGCGCCGACCCGGAGCAGGTTCAGGCCGGCGAACAGCCAGCAGCGGCCGCTCTTCTTTTGGTTCGTCACCTTCCAGTCGTCCAGCAGGTTCGACACGGAATGGTCGATCCCGGTGACGACCTGGCGATCCAGGGCGATCTTGGCAATCGGCGTCTCCGTGACGGCGTTCTGCATCACCCGGTACTGCGGGTTCGATGCGAACTCCTTCTCGAAGAGCGCGAGCTGTTCGGTTGTGAGATTCCGCTCCATAGGAAACGACGGTATAACAGCGGCAAAGCTCGCTGCGCCCCTGTCGGCATGGCGAATCTGTGCCCTGTCCACAACTCGCCACGCCCTGACCCCGCTAGCCCTCCGTAAGTCCACCATCCGCGAGCGCCTGCTGGGCGAGGGTGATGGCGCGGTTGGCGCGTGGTAGCCCGGCGTACAGGGCGGTGTGGAGGAGGATCTCGCCGATTTCGTCAGGCGTGAGGCCGTTCCTGACCGCGGCTCGGACGTGCATCGCGAGCTCGTGCTCCGCGCCCAGCGTCACCAGCGCGGACAGCGTGGCGATCGAGCGGTCGCGGCGGGACAGGCCGGGTCGCGACCACACGTCGCCCCACGCAGACCTCGTGATGAAGTCCTGGAACGGCGCGGAGAACTCGGTGCTCGCCGCGACAGCCCTGTCCACGTGGGCATCCCCGAGCACCGCCCGCCGAGTCCGGAATCCCGCCGACAGCGTCGCGCCCGCCCCGAAATGCTCCAGCAACAGCTGAACGATCCGCCCCGGCTGCTCCACCGTCGCGAGATGCGCCGCATCGACCACCTCGAACCTCGCCCCGGCGATCCCCGCGGCGATCGCCTGCCCATGCTCCGGCGGCGTGGCTGGATCCCGTATGCCGCTCACCACAATCGTCGGCGAACTGATCCGCGCCAGCGAAGCCCGCAGATCCATCCCAGCGATCGCCCGGCAACTCTCCTCATAGGCCGGCGCCGAGACCCCGAGGAACATCTGCTCCAACTTCGCCACCAACCCGGGATCCGCCGCGGTCAGGTCCGGCGTGATCCAGACGCTCGACACCCGCGGCCAGATCGCCTGCAATCCCTCGCGCTCCACGGTCGCGGCCCGTTCCAGCCAGTACTCCGCGGGCGGCAACCACGCCGACGTACACAGCAAGGCCAACCGGCCGATCCGCGCCGGGTGATGCGCCGCCAACCACATCCCGACCATCCCGCCGAGCGACAACCCGGCCAGGTGGACGCGATCCAGCCCCAGCTCATCCAGTACGCCGACAACCTCGAGCCCGAGTTCCTCGATCGACGCGCCCCCACGGGTATCGAACCGGATCACCCGGAACGACTCTGCGAGCGCCCCCACGCACGGATCCCACATCTCGCCGGTCGAGCCGATCGAGTTCAGCAACACCAGCGCCGGCGCCTCCGCGGGCCCATCCGTCCGGATCATCCCTCAGACCTCGAAGAACGGGGTCTCGCCGGGACCCTGCAGGCGAATGTCGAACACCAGTCGTCCATCGCCGTCCCACCTCGCCGTGAGCGCCCGGCGATCCGAGTCGTCCAGCGTCCGCAGTACCGGATCGGCCGCGTTCACGGCGACCTCGTCCGGCAGGTAGATCCGGGTCACCAGGTGCTTCAGCAGACCGCGCGCGAAGATCGAGACGGCGATGTACGGCGCCGCCTCGTCATCTGTGGCCCCCGGCAACAAAGTGCGGAACCAGTAAGTACCGCTCGCATCCGTCATCGACCGGCCGAGACCGCGGAAGTCCGTCGAGGCCCCGAACCTCCCGGACGGATCCGCCTGCCAGATCTCCACCATGCCGTCGGGAACGACTTCACCGGCCCCGTCGACGACGGACCCGGTCAGCACGACGGCGCCCGGCGTACCGTCCGGCACCAACTCGGGACCATCCGCCCAGTCCAGCCCGATCGCGAGGAACGGCCCCACGGTCTGCGACGGCGTACTGCCCAGCAGGTCAGTCATCATCGGGCTCCGTCTCGAAGGGGGTCGCCTCCTGGCCGCGCAGGACGATGTCGAACTTCACCCCGAGCGCCCAGAACGGCACGGTCGCGTCATGGTCGTACTCCGAGACCAGCCGCTGCCGCGCCTTCTCGTCCGGCACGGAGTTGAAGATCGGATCCTGGAAGAACAGCGGGTCGTCCGGGAAGTACATCTGGGTGACCAGGCGTTGTGTGAAGGCCCGGCCGAACAACGAGAAATGGATGTGCGCCGGCCGCCAGGCGTTCGGGTGGTTCTTCCACGGGTACGCGCCCGGCCGGATGGTGGTGAACCGGTAGTTGCCATCGGCATCAGTCAGCGTACGCCCGGCCCCGGCGAAGTGCGGATCCAACGGCGCCGGCCATTGGTCGATCGGATGCCGGTACCGCCCGGCAGCATTCGCCTGCCAGACCTCGACCAGCGCGTTCGGCAGCGGTTTGCCGGTGGTGTCCAGCACGCGCCCGTGCACGACCACGCGCTGCCCGACCGCCTCGCCGCCGTCCCAGCTCGTGAGGTCGTCGTCGCCCGGCGCGGGCCGGTCCTCCCCCAGCACCGGCCCGGAGAGCTCGGTCAACCGCTGCGGCAGCAGTTTCAGGTCCCGCCCCGGATGCCGCAGCGCCGTGCTCCCGTACTCCGGTACGTCGTACGGCGGATGTGTCCCCACCGGATCCAGCCCGTACTGCCCCACCGTCATCTCCCGACCTCCACGTGACTCCACCATCGCTTGCGTCCGAAGAACTGGCGAGACGTCCCTCCACTTCTTCGGACGCAAGCGTCTCAGGGAGAGGCAATCGTGGGGGTGGGGGTTTCCGGTGAGTGGAAGGGTGGGGGCAGAATGGGGTGGGTGACGGAGAGTGTGGGGGCGCGGTTGTTCGCCGTACTGCGGACGTTCACTCACCGCACTCCGGTGCAGACCTTGTCCGAGATCAGCCGTCGCGCCGAACTCCCCCTGACCACCACGCATCGGCTCGTCCACGAACTGCTCCGGGGCGGGGCGTTGGAGAAGGACGAAGACGGGCGGTACCGGATCGGCCTCGGGTTGTGGGAGATCGCGGCACTCGCGCCGCGCGGACTCGGCCTGCGGGAGAGCGCGATGCCGTTCCTGGAGGACGTCTTCGAGGCGACTCGCCAGCACGCGCAACTCGCAGTACTGGATGGTGGCGAGGCCGTGTTCCTCGAGCGGATCTCCGGCCGGAAGGCGGTGCACGTGTTCACGCGAGTGGGCGGGCGGCTGCCGCTGCACGCGACCGGGGTCGGCCTGGTGTTGCTGGCCCACGCCGGCCACGAACTGCAGGAGTCGGTGATCACCGGTCCGCTGAAGAGGTTCACCAGCCACACCATCGCCGAGGGCGAACCACTCCGCCGGAAACTGGCGGACATCCGCCGCGACGGTTACGTGATCAGCGACCGCGCGCTAGAGGAGATCAGCGTGTCCATCGCCGCGCCCGTGCACGGACCCGACGACACCGTGACGGCTGCCATCTCGACGGTCGTCCCGTACGGCGAACAAGATCCGCTGACCCTGGTCCCACTGGTCAAAGCAGCCGCCCGCGGCATCTCCCGCGTACTCGGCGCCCCCAGCGCGACCGGGCTCCCCAAATCGGTCCGCCGTACGTCGGCCCCGTGGCGCTCCGACTAGTCAGACCAGGCGACGATCCGTGGCCCACCGGGTCAGTTCGTGGCGGTTGGACAGCTGCAGCTTGCGCAGCACTGCGGACACGTGGGTCTCGACGGTCTTGACCGAGATGAACAGCGCCTTGCCGACCTCCTTGTACGCGTAGCCGCGGGCGATCAGCCGCAGTACCTCCCGCTCCCGCTGCGAGAGCCGGTCCAGGTCCTCGTCCACCGACGCGATGTCGATCGCCCCGGAGAACGCGTCCAGCACGAACCCGGCCAACCGCGGCGAGAACACCGCGTCGCCGTCGGCCACCCGCCCGATCGCGTCCACCAGTTCGGTGCCGCTGATGTTCTTGGTGACGTAACCACGAGCGCCGGCCCGGATCACGCCGATCACGTCCTCGGCCGCGTCGGACACCGACAGCGCCAGGAACTTGACCTCCGGATGCCGCTGATGCACCTGCTTCATCACCTCGGTGCCACCGCCGCCGGGCAGGTGCACGTCGAGCAGCACGACGTCGGGCTCGGTCGCCACAATCGCCTTCACCGCGCTGTCCACATCGGCACCCTCGCCGACGATCTCCACCGCGGTGCCGATCTCGCTGCGTACTCCGGCGCGGAACATGTCGTGGTCGTCGATGACGACTACCCGCCTCTGGCTCATCTGTCCATCTCCAGTCGCACTTCGGTGCCCGTCTCCGGATCGGACCGCACCGTTGCGCGGCCGCCGTGCCGTTCCATCCTGCCCATCACACTGTGTCGCAGGCCGAGCCGATCCTCCGGCACGCCGTCAGTGTCGAACCCCTTGCCGCGGTCCCGGACGAAGATCTCCGCCCGGTCCCCGTCCACCTCGACGAACACATCGATCTTGTCAGCTCCGGAGTGCTTGGCGGCGTTCACCATCGACTCCCGGGCGGCCCGCACCATCGCGGACAACCCCTCGGTCAGCTCGCAGTCCCCGACCGTGACCACCTCGACCGGTACTCCGTGAGAGTCCTCCACCTCGGCAGCAGCCCGCTTGGCCGCGCCCGACAACGTCTGGTCGGTGGTGTCGTCCTCGTCGTACAGCCAGGACCGCAGATCGCGCTCTTGCGACCTGGCAAGCTTTACTACGGCCCGCGGGTCGTTCGCCTGCTTCTGGATCAGCGCAAGCGTCTGCAGCACCGAGTCGTGCAGGTGTGCGGCCATGTCGGCACGTTCCTGCGACCGGATGCGCTCGCCACGCTCCGCGTTGAGGTCTCTGCTCAGCCGGTGCACCCACGGCCCAGCGATAACGCCCAGGCCGACCACTGCGAGCAGCAGCGCGACCAGTACGTCGCCGACCATGGACAGCCGGTTGTTCTGCACCAGGAACACCGTGACTGCGGTCCCGATCAGAATCAGGCCGACAGCAACTCGGATGACGGACTTCAGCCCGCCCTTGCCCAACAGCAGACCGAGTGTGGGCGCCTTGTTGGTCCAGGCTGCCTTCTGACCCTCATCCGCCTGCCGCCAGATCAGCGCCAGACCGGTCCCGGCGAACACCAGCGGCCAGAACATCTTCCCTGCGACGCCGAAGCCGGCCACATTCAGCAGCAGCAGTACACCGATGCCGACGACGACCAGTGCGGTCACCTGACCACGGCTCTTCTCCCGCTTGCGGGCCTTGCTCTCGGTCATCGGCGGTGGCTGGTCCGAGCGGAGGCCGCCGCGGGTGTGAGCCGCCAGACCAGGTGCGGCCGGCACGGTCGGAGCCGCCAGCGGCATCAGGAACCACAGGGCGGCGTAGATGAGTGCACCGAAACCGCCGAAGACAGTCGCAGCGATGAAAACCAGTCGGACGACGGTGTCGGACACGCCCAGGTGGTCCGCGATACCACCGGCCACTCCGCTGACCACGCGCCCCTCGGCACGACGGTAGGCCCGCCGTACGGGCGGTGGTTCGTAGCCGGGTCCCGGCGGCAGCTGCGGCCCAGCAGACCCGTACCCATACGCCCCAGGCGCGGCGTAGGAACCGCTCGGCGGGGAGCCGCCCGCCTGATAGCCAGCCTGCCCGGAGCCGTGCGGAGGCGCGGGGGGAGCCCCGGGAACCGGGGATCCGCCCGTGGGCGCGGCAGCGGCTGGTTGTGTCATCCCCTTGATCGTCACATGCGGACCGGGCCCACACCAGCAGGCTTCTCCCCTGTCGTCACCTCAGCCGCCCCCGCGACCACTCAGGGTTCCACCGGGGAGAACCCCGACCGGTCCGCACCGGCGGGGTCGACAAGGGTCACCAGAGGGGGATCCCCGATGTTGCGCGGGGCCGGAAGGGGACACCATCGAGGTCATGGAGCAGAACCCGAACGACCCTGGACCGGCTGGAGGATTCGATGCCAGCCGGCTCAAGGACGTGCAGAGCTGGCGGCGGAGCCGGTCCGACCGGATGGTGGCAGGCGTCTGCGGCGGCATCGGCCGCGCGCTGAACATCGACCCGGTGCTGGTCCGCGTCGTGATGGGCGTTCTCGCCCTGATGGGGCCTGGGCTGCTCTTCTACGCCGCCGCCTGGGTGCTGATGCCGGACGAGGGCTCGGACCGCTCGGCCGCGGAGGGGCTGCTCGGCGGCCGGGTCAAGCCCGACCACCCGTGGGTCTGGCCCGTCGTGATCGGGATCTGCGTGTTCGCCGCGATCGCGATGATGTCCTCGTTCGACTTCGGCCGGCTGGTGCCCGGGCCACTGATCGTGCTGGGGCTGATCTGGCTGTTCGTGTTCCGCCGGAAGGGCCGCGGCTCGCGGCGCTTCCGCCGTCACAACGCCACCAACTGGTCCGGCCAGGGCACCAACTGGACCGGCACGCCCCCGAACTGGAGCGGCCAGCCGGGCTCGACGAACCAGACCGGCGCCGCGCCTGCCGCGCAGTACCAGCCAACAGCTCCGAACCCCACCCAGACCGGCCCGTCAGCTCCCCCGACGGGCCCGTCGTCCTCGGCCACACAGCGCCCCCAGGACCGCACCGTCGAACCGGTCCAGCCTGTGTGGACCGAGGACGACCCCCTCGGCCTGTACGTCGACGAGCCGGCCACCGGGGCTCCGGCCAAGCGTCCGGCGGCCCCGCCCGTCAAGGGATACCGCGGGGTGAAGTCGGCCGTGGTGGCGCTGACCGGAATCGCCATCGCGATCGCCTGGCTGGCAGGCGCCCCGACCTCGTTGATGCTGGTGATCGGGCTGGCGACTCTCGGGCTCGGCATGCTGTTCGGCGGCTTCCTCGGACGCACGCTGGCCCTGCTGCCGCTCGGCATCCTGCTCGCGGTCGGGATCGCCGTGAGCACGGTCTTCCCGACCTTCCCGCGCGAGTTCACCGACACGAACATCGTCGCGACCGCCGCGGACAAGCCGATCACCACCTCGAACTACACCTTCGACGGCGGCGCACTGCACCTGGACCTGACCAAGGCGACCTTCGCGCCCGGCGCCAAGATCGTGGTCGACGGCGGCCTCGGCGAGGTGGTCATCAAGGTGCCGCAGAACGTCGACGTCAACGCCACCCTGACCGCCCAGCTGGGCGAGGTCATCGGCTTGGACCAGCGGAACAGCGGACCTGATGCGAAAGTGTCCTTGACCAACAACCTGGGCGCGGACGCCAAGGCCGGGCCACAGTCGGTCACCCTGGACGTCGGCCTCAAGCTCGGCAGCATCAGAGTGGAGCGCGGATGAAGAAGACGAAGCCGGACGTGCCCGGCATCATCGCCGGCACCGTCCTGACCGGTGCCGCCACCATCTACCTCCTGAACGACAACGGCGTCGTCCCGACCGACGACCTCGGCGTCGCCGCCGCCCTGCTGCTGGTGGCCGCCGGCATCGTCGGCCTGGCCGCCTCCCACCGCAACTGAAGGTGCGCAGTACCGGCTGGGCTAGTCTTGTGGACCGCTCGCCGGACCGGTTCGCCGGACGGACGGGCACCCGAGGGGCCCGAGTGAGCGGGCCCCGTTGAAGGTAACGGGAGTTCCGATGGTGCGCGGCACCGTGAAGTGGTTCAACGCCGACAAGGGCTACGGCTTTCTCGCCGTGGACGGGCAGGACGACGTGTTCGTCCACTGGAGCAAGATCGTCTCCGACGGGTACAAGACGCTCGAGGACGGCCAGCACGTCGAGTTCGAGGTGGTCGACGGCCCCAAGGGCCGCGAGGCCGACGCCGTCAAGGCGGTCTGACCCAGGACCTGTGGCCCGCCCCGACCCGGGCAGGGCTTTTCTTTACCTGCGCGGAGCGTGGGCAACCGATAACCTGACCCAACACCTGTGGGAGGGGTTAGGACGTGACCGAGCCGGTTCATGTGATCAGGAAGCTCGAGCAGGCGCTCGCCGACGACGACTTCGCCTGGTCGTTGCTGCTCGTCGGCGAGGACCAGACGGACAAACTGGCGACGCTGACCGGTGATCTGCGCGGCCCGTTCTCCAGGACCGGCGACGGCAAGCAGATCACCTCCGGCTTCTCCTACTGGGGCATCGGCCCGACCATCGCCTGGGCGAACGCCACCAACGACCCCTTCTACCTGGTGATGAAGGCCGGCGCGGAGTCGTTCCTGCGGCACTGGCGCAGGGTCCGCCCGCATGTCGAGGACGGCGGCTTCCACTTCGTCAGCCTGGGGGTCGGTACCGGCGTCAAGGACCGCACCATCCTCGAGGACCTGTACCGGCTGAACCCGACGATGTTCTACATCCCGGTGGACATGAGCTCGGAGATGCTCCGGATGGGCAGCCTGGAACCGGTGCGCGGGGCAAGGTTCCCGGTGGCGCAGGTGCTGCCGGTCCAGCTCGACTTCTCGATCCCGGACAACATGAAAGAGCTCGGCCAGATGCTGGCCCGACTGGTCGGTGCCGAGCCGATCCTCTACACGCTGACCGGCAACACCCTGGCCAACTTCGAGAGCGACCAGGAGATCCTCGCCACGATCACCCGGGTACTGCGCCCGCAGGACCGGCTGCTGCTGGAGGTCGCCAGCACCAGCCGGCTCGACCAGGCGGCGGCCAAGGAGGCGGCGGACGAGTACCACCAGACCCGCGCGTTCGCCGAGTTCGTCACCAGCGCGCTGCGGTACAACACCGATCTGAAGATCGACAACGACCGGCTCGACTTCCGCGGCGAGGTCGAGAGCGACGACGCGCTGCGGGTCAAGATCGTCTGGAAGAACAACACCGGCAAGCCGATCGTGATGGGCCTGCCGGACCACACCGAGGTGGTGCTGGACGAAGAGGACACGATCCTGCTCTACACCACCCGCAAGTTCTCCACCGAGCGGCTGAAGAAACTCACCGAGGCCTGCGACCTGATCCCGGTCGAGCACGCCTACTCCCAGTTCCGCCACACCCGCCGGCCGAGCCCCTTCGGTCTCGACCTGCTCCTGCTCGCCCCGGGCGCGGTCAAGGAAACCCTCCCCACCCTCGCTGACGACATCTGGAACCGATGACCGAATCCCCGCGCGAACCACCTCCTGGTACTGCGAGCGCGAGCAGCCCGGGGACGCCAGGCGCAGGGGACCCTCCAGCGGTTGACAGGCGAGGGCTTGCTCGGGCTCGGGTGCGGGCGTTGGCTCGGCTGCGGGTGTTGTCGAAGGTGCTGCGGTCGACCTCGGGGAACACCACTTGGGCTGCGTACCGGCGTACGGTCGTGACGGCTGTCAGCTATGGGTTGCTGGCGCTCGCGTTCGTGCTCGGGGTGATCTGGTTCTTCTGGCCGGACAACAGTCGCTGGGAACCGGCGGTCAACTCACTCACCCTGGTCGCGGGGCTCACCGGCATCTTCGTCGAACGCCTGACGGCCGAGGCCGAG
>NZ_DASRXP010000622.1:0-5296 GCF_035687465.1 Kribbella sp. | reverse complement strand
CGCGCTGATCGTGCCCAGCAAAGCTTCCTTCGCCTCGGGCGAACCAGCGACGGCGATCACCTCGAACTTGCCGTCCGGATGGCGCAGATTCAGGACCGCGATCCCGAACCCGAGACCGTCCACCACTCCGTCGACCACGGCCTGCAGGGTTTCGGCCAGGCTGCGCCCCGCACCCATCCGCGCACTCACCTCATAGAGACGGCGCACGGCGGTCATCCGCACAGTGGGCTCGTTCTGCACTGCGACACTCCGGCACGGCATCGGCGGCCTCACGGGACCCCGCCGCGTGAGGGCCCCTTAACAGAGTGACAGATCGGACCAGCCGGACCACCTGGTCCGACACGCCGATGGCGACCGCACAGTACACCGGACGGTAGTCGACCACTGGCTAACAGTGACGACCATATGCCTTCGAGCGGTCAGTACCGCGTACGGGTGCGGTACGGGCAGCGACGCGACAGGAACGGTTCAGTCAGCCGGACCGTCGTCGTCTGGCGGGACTTCACGGTGCAGGACGTGTGTCCCGGTGACGGCCTTCCGGTGCGGGCCCGCCCGGAGTGGATCTACGCCGACGGAACTCGCGGTTACGGAGCCTGGCGGGCGGACAACAATGGCTGCGGCCAGGACGGCACCAATTTCGGAGACATCAGGTTCAGCGCCGCCAAGGCGGTGGCGAGGGCACTCATGACGGTGTGCGTCTACTCGCAGTCGGAGGGCAACCTGCGATGCAGGACCAGCATCGGCCAAGACAACCAATACGTCTGAGGACGCCTCAGTAGCGCATTCCGGCCAGGGATCGGTAGCTGGTTTCCGCCGAGACCCACGCGTCGGTCGGTGCGTCGTGCTCGACCAGCCACTGCTGTACGCCGCCCCGCTCCGCGTGCGCGAACATCGCCGGGAAGTCGAGCCGACCGGCTCCGACGTCCTCCCAGGACCCGTCCTCGGCCATGTCCTTGACATGCAGAGCGGGGAACCGGCCCGGGTGACCCTCGAAGTAGTCGATCGGGTCCTTACCGCCGTTGACCACCCAGTACAGATCGAGCTCGAAGCCGAGCAGTTCCGGCTCGACCTCGTCGAGCAGGATGTCGAACAGGACCTGGCCGTCGACCTCGTCGAAGTCGTGCCCGTGGTTGTGGAAGAGCAGCTGCAGCCCCTCCGCCTGTGCCGCCCGCCCGGCCACATTGAAGGCGGCGGCAGCCTCCCGGAAGCCGTCGAGCGTCCGCAGTTCGGGAGGCAGCGACGGGACCACGATCCACTTCCCGCCGAGCGTCTTGACGTCCGCCATCGCGCCCTCCCAGTCGTCTGTCAGCCGCGTGTACCCGACATGCTCGAGCACGATCTGGAGGTCGGCCTCGTCGGCGAAGGCTCGGATCTTCTCCGCGGAGTGCCCGAACCGGCCGCTCACCCCGACGGTCCGGTAGCCGATCGCGGCCAGCCGCTTCAGGGTGCCTGGATAGTCCTCGGCCAGCGGCTCGCGCATCGTGTACAGGTGCATGCCGATGCCGTCAGCGGGGATGCTCCGGTCGCTCATAAGGTAGTGCGCTCCTTCACTAGGGTTTCAGGCAACGTGTTCGCGGTAGCTGGCCAGCGCAAGGTCGAAGACCTCCTGGCCAGGGGCGTTCCACAAGTCCTGGTTGAAGATCTCGACCTCCACTGGTCCGTCGTACCCGGCCGCGTCGCAGGCTTCGCGCATCCGCCGCAGCTCGATCGACCCGTCACCCATCATGCCGCGCCCGAGCAGGGTGTCGGCCGGCAAGGGGACCACCCAGTCGCTCACCTGGTAGGAGCAGATCCGGTCACCGGCGCGTTCGATCTGCCGGTAGAGCTCCGCGTCCCACCACAGGTGGTAGGCATCCACGACCACGCCGACCTGCGAGGCGGGGAACTGCTCTGCGAGATCGAGGGCCCCACCCAGCGACGACACCACGCAACGATCCGAGCAGAACATCGGATGCAGAGCCTCGACAGCCAGCCGAACCCCCCGCTCTTCCGCGTACGGCGCCAGCTCGGCCAGCCCGTCGCGCACCATCTCCCGCGCGCCGTCGATGTCTCGCGAGCCAGTAGGCAGTCCACCACTGACGAGAATCAGTACGCCGGTCCCGACCGTGGCCGCCTCGTCGATCGCGCGACGGTTGTCGTCGATCCTCGTACGCCGCTCGGCCGCATCGGTGGCGGTGAAGAATCCGCTTCTGCACAAGGACGAAACCCGCAACCCGGCATCCGCGACCAGCTTCGCCGACCGCTCCACGCCGTACTCCTGGATCGGCTCGCGCCAAAGCCCGATCCACGACAACCCTGCTTCGGCGCTCGCGGCAACGACCTCTTCCAGCGACCAGTACTTCGTGGTCGCCTGGTTCAGGCTGTAGCGGTTCACGCGTCGACACCACCAACGACGAGCAGCTTGCGGAAGCGATCCACCGCAAACTCCGGACGAGCCAGTACTCCGGCCGCGTCGGCCAGGCGGAACGTCTCCGCGAGGTGCGGCAGGGATCGCCCGGTCTGCAGCCCGCCCACCATGCCGAACCCGGGCTGGTGTCCGTTCAGCCAAGCCAGGAAGGCGATTCCGGTCTTGTAGTACAACGTCGGCGCCGAGAAGATCTGCCGGGCCAGCGGCACCGTCGGCGCGAAGATCTCCTCGTACTTCGTCAGTTCCCTGTCATCGAGCGCCTTCAGGGCGGCTGCGGCAGCGGGGGCGATCGCGGCGAAGATCCCGAGTAGGGCATCGCTGTAGCGCTCGCCGTCACCACGGATGAGCGATGGGTAGTTGAAGTCGTCCCCGGTGTAGAGCCGGACACCCTCGGGCAGGCGGTTGCGCAGGGCAACTTCCTTCGAGGCGTCGAGCAAGGAGACCTTGATGCCGTCCACATGGGCCGCGTTCTCGTTGATCAGCTCGACGACCACATCGGCCGCGGTGTCCAGCGAGTCGCTGCCCCAGTAGCCCTCCAGGGCGGGGTCGAACATCGACCCCAGCCAGTGCAGGATCACCGGCCGCGACGACTGGCTCAGCAGCCTGTCGTAGACCTTGCGATAGTCGTCCGGCGATCCGGCGGCCGCGCACAACGCCCGGCTGGCCATCAGGATCGGCTGCGCGCCGACCTCCTCGGCCACCGCCAGTTGCTCCTCGTACGCCGCGATCACCGCATCCAACGGATGCACCCCAGCCGGCAACTGATCGGTCCCCACCCCCACAGCAATCTGCTTCTCACCCGCGCCCCCCGCACTCCCTACGACGGAGGAGCGGAGTGGTGCCTCGGCTGCGGAGCGGCGGATCAGTTCTTGGGTGGCGGGCCAGTCGAGGCCCATGCCTCGTTGGGCGGTGTCCATCGCCTCGGCCACCGACAGCCCGAGCGACCACAGATGCCTGCGGAACTCCAGTGTGTGGTCCCAATCGATCACCGCGGGCGCACCGGGCGAGTTGTCCCCGAGGGGATCCGCCACCACATGGGCGGCCGCGAAGGCGAGCCGGCTGCGGGCAGGTTGATAGGTGCCGTGGGCAACCGGTTCGCCGATCAGGTGATACGTCTCCAGCTTGCCGTCGAGCGGTAGCCGCAGCGACAGCGTCATACCGGTTCCTCAAGACCGAGCGCGGGAACCTCCAGCTTGCGACCCTCGCGCCACGACTGCAGCCCGAGCTCCGCGAGCTGCACACCCTTGACGCCCTCGACGAAGTCCCAGGTGAAGGGCGCATCCTCCACAACGTGCCGGAGGAACATCTCCCACTGCACCTTGAACCCGTTGTCGAACACCTCGTTGTCCGGCACGTCAGCCCACTGGTTCCGGAACGGCTCCGTGGCCGGCAGGTCCGGGTTCCACACCGGCTTGGGCGTCGCCGAACGGTGCTGCGCCCGGCAGTTCCGGAGCCCCGCGACCGCGGACCCCTCCGTGCCGTCCACCTGGAACTCGACGAGCTCGTCGCGGAACACCCGGGTGGCCCACGACGAGTTCAGCTGGGCGATGATCCCGCCCTCCAGTTCGAACACGCCGTACGCCGCGTCCTCCGCGGTCGCGTCGTACGGGCGGCCCTGCTCGTCATACCGGGTCGGGATGTGCGTGGCGCCCTGGCAGTAGACCGTCTTGACCGGGGCGAAGATCTGGTCGAGCACGTACCGCCAGTGGCAGAACATGTCGACGATGATGCCGCCGCCTTCTTCCTGCTTGTAGTTCCAGGCCGGGCGCTGCGCCTCCTGCCAATCGCCCTCGAAGACCCAGTAGCCGAACTCGCCGCGCACCGAGAGGATCTGGCCGAAGAAGCCGCCGTCGACGAGTCGCTTCAGTTTGCGCAGGCCGGGCAGCGACAGCTTGTCCTGGACGACGCCGTTCTTCAGCCCGGAGTCGCGGACCAGCGTGGCCAGGGCGATCGCGGCGTCGAGTCCCTCCGCGATCGGCTTCTCGCAGTAGATCGCCTTGCCGGCCTCGACCGCGGCCCGGACGCCCTTCTCCCGGAGTTGGGTGAGCTGGGAGTCGAAGTAGATCTCGACGTCGGGCTCGGCGAGCGCCTCGGACAGGTCGGTGGTCCAGCGGGTCAGCCCGTACTGGTCCGCGATCCGCCGCAGCTTGAGCTCGTTGCGGCCGACCAGGATCGGGTCGGGGATGATCACCGTCCCGTCGGCGGCCTGGATGCCGCCCTGCTCGCGGATCGCCACGATGGACCGCTCCAGGTGCTGGCGCAGGCCCATCCGGCCGGTGACGCCGTTCATCACGATGCCGACGCGTCGCTCGTTCACTGTCGTTGCCTCTCTTCGGCGCTGCTCTTTGTCGGGGCGGTGCTCGTACGCCGGTCCGGCGACTGCGGGCTCTTCGTGGAGCCTGGGAAAGGGCTTTCCAAGGCTGTGACGGCAACCTTAGGTGGGCCGTCACGGCGAGTCAACCTGTAACCCGGGGAGACCGGAAAACGGTTGCACCGGCTCGCCGCCGCAGCGTCGCCCTGGGCGGATGGGGTACGGCGCCACGATGAGCGTTAGCGTCGGCACACCAGACGAGAGGAGCACAGTGGTCGAAGACAACGGACCCCCGGCCGCATCCCAGGAGCCCATGCGGTCCACCGACCACGCACAACAGGATGAGCCCACCCCTGAGCAGCTCCCGGGCACCGGCCCGGAGCAAGCCGATCAGCCGGGCGTGGAGCGGCGGGGGCGGGAGCGGCGGGGTGATGATCGGCGGGGGCGGGACGAGCAGCGGGAGCTCTACCGGACGATGGATCTGGCGCTCCGGATCGGCGAGGTCGTGCTGTCCAGCGGCGCCGGTACCGCCGATGCCACGGCGACAATCCTCGCCGTCACCGCGGCCGGTGGTCTCC
>NZ_DASRXP010000621.1:0-2539 GCF_035687465.1 Kribbella sp. | reverse complement strand
GCCGGCCAGTGCGAGCTTGCCGATCACGTCGGCGTCTCGGTGGTGGCGGACCAGAACTTGCACTGGGGCATGCACACGAGTCCGACGGTCACCTGACGATCGGCGACCATGGGCTCGCCGTCGACAATGCTGGTCTGCTTTCCACGGATCAGGTATCCGTGCCACCCCGCTGGAGCCTTCGGATTGTTCTCTAGTGCCCGCAACTCCGGCGTGCTGTCCGCAATGACGTCCGTGACAGTGGCCTTCGCCTTGTGGATCTCCAGCTGTTCCCACTGCGAGAGGTAGGGCAGCATGCTCTGCGCGACCCGCGCAGCCTGACTCATCGGATCCGCGAATGCGCCGACCGCGTCCTGCCAGTCGATGAAGCTGTGGACAGTCGTGTCGTAGGTCCAGATCGCACGCCCGAACGCCATCGCGTACTCCTTCGCGTCCGACGTCGTCGGGCGCTGCCACGCGTCCAGGCTCGCCGACGGCCCACCCTCCTCCCAGGGCGCTGTCGTCTGCTCGGAGGAGCCAGCCTCTGTTGCACTGCCGCCGACCTCAGCCGGCGCCCCCTGCCAGCGCGAGATGAGAGCGAGGATCAGTACGACAAACGCCAGCAAAATCACGATCGGGATCATGATGTGCGTTCGGACGAGCCTTCGCATGGTCAGATTCCCCTCTCTTGGTTCTCGGTTCGCCGCAGCCAGGCGCTCAGCGACGCCTCAACCGGTGCCGGAATGATCCGCAGCGCCCCGAGGACGCGGATATTGACCCGAGCCTGGGTGCGGTAGTAGCGGATCAGCCAATTCCGACGACGTACTGCCGTGTGACGTGAGTTCATGCCAACCCAACGGAGCGGCGTCCGAGACTTTGCAGGTTTCAGCAAGAGTCACGCCGTTCTGGCCAGCTCTGGGCCGATCGCGTTAGGCCGGCGATCTAACCGCTGCGAGCTCACCCCCGCACGTCCACCGGCAAAGAGCGGATCCCGTCCCGCCGCCGCGGCAACCCAGCGACGAACCGCCCGGTCCGCGAAGACCTCGTCGGCGGTCTGGCCGGAGGCCAGCCGCGCCAGGGCCGACCGATTCGCCGCCCCGCCCCGAAGCAGCCAGGCGAAGCCCTCGGCCTGTCCGCGATGCGCTCCAGCCTCTCGCAACCGGCCGATGATCGCCGCGCGAAAGTATGGCGGCCCGTCGGCCGCCGTACTAATCAGGAGCCTCGTCCTCTCTGTAGGGAGCCCCGCACTCGCGACCTCGGCCGCGATGCGATCCAGATGAGGCCCGAGCCGAAGTTCACCTTGGGCCTCGAGTTCCGGCATATCCTGGAGCGGAAACTCCCGTCGATGGCGTGCCCAGTCAGTTCGGGCAGCATCGAGCAGGCGCCAGCGGACCAGGTTCGCCAGGTATCCCCACGAGGCGCCGTGCTCAGGCGGTTTGACTGCAAGATCTCTGCAGCGTTCCCACGCGATGAGCCTAGCCAGCTGGGCCGCCTCGTCACTGCCCAGAGCAAGCCTCAGCCGCATGG
Organism: Kribbella sp.; assembly: GCF_035687465.1. Classification (NCBI taxonomy): domain Bacteria; kingdom Bacillati; phylum Actinomycetota; class Actinomycetes; order Propionibacteriales; family Kribbellaceae; genus Kribbella; species Kribbella sp. The sequence continues at coordinate 1,036 of NZ_DASRXP010000621.1, read as the reverse complement.
ACATCCCAGCCACGATCCGCACCTCGATCCCCTCGGCCAACCGCTGCGAGGCCTCTGGCGCCCAATCGGAGTTGGCCGCTTCATCGAGGAGTACTTGTAGCTCGTCGATCATCAGATACTCCATCCAGACAAGAGTGAGCGAGATCGTTCGCTCCCTACGGACTGCGGTGCGAGTCTCAATCTGCCGACTGTTGCGCTTGGCAAGAACCCGGATCTCCGTATCCAGGACTCCTGGATCTGCAGGTCCGCGTAAGGTCCGCGGCGAGTAGGACTTCAGCTACAGCTCAGGGCCGTGGCTGGACGGTCCCAATTCGGCGAGTGGCTCGGATGGCTGCTGACGGCGGGGCTGATAGTCGGCCAGCGGCCGAGTGGACAGCAGGGCTTCGTGCAGTCGCTGCGGACCGTCTTCCGACTGGTAGAGAGTCGCCGGCGTGTGCCCGTCTGGCAGTACTACGGCGTGCACCCGCTTGAAGAAGTAGGCAAGATCAGTCAGCGATGCGATGCCCTTGCCCTGCCAGTCCGGGTCACCATTGAGAGCGACGATGACGGTGTCGGTGGCCGTGTAGCGATACAACGTCTTCGCCTGTGCCGTTGACATCGATGAACCGCACAAGGGGATTCCCGCCCACCGCTCGAGTGAGAGACGACTAGCCTTCTCGATCGCCATCGCGTCTAGGGGATCGTTGACCACGACGGCCATGGCCCCCTCAGTCAGAAGATCTAGCTGCTCGGCAATGCCCGCAAGCGCATTCGACGGGCGGTGGATGAGAGTGGTCGGCGTTGTTGCGAAGGTTGGTCGCGATCCCTGACCGATGCCGACGAACCCGACAGGATCCAGCCGTTCGTCCCGGGTCAGTAGCATCAGCTGATCGCGGAACTGATCGATCGCCTGGCCGTCCTCGCTCCAGTCCGCCAGTCCGGCTCTGATCAGAGTGCGGAAGTCGAAACCACGTTCTCGTAAGTGATCGACCAAACGCGCGTACGAGTCGGGCGCATAGCCGATTTTCCACGTCGACTCCGTGGTCAGAAGCTCATC
>NZ_DASRXP010000620.1:0-11294 GCF_035687465.1 Kribbella sp. | reverse complement strand
CCAGGCGGACCACCCGGTGAACCGCCCGGTGAACCGCCCGGTGAACCGCCCGGCCGATAGCCGCCTGCTCGACCGATACCGCCCTACAGACCGGCATCGGCCCAACGACCCGGCAGCCACCCGGACGGCCCCACCGCCGATAGCGGGCTGTTCGACCGATGCCGTCCAGTAGACCGGCATCGGCCCCACAAGCCGGCAGCCGACCGAACCGCGCCACGGCTTGCGGCCCGGCCCCCCATCCAGACCTACAGAAGTCGCCGACCCCACCCCCGGAAACCGGTTACTGGACGGGGTGTCGCAACTTCTGTAGGTCTGGATGGGGCCACCCCGAAACGCGGCACCACCCGCGCGGGTGGAATCCCCTGATGCAGCTCATACCTCTGCGCGGGATCCGCGTAGCTGCGTCCTTCCCTGGCCGAGGTGGTGGGTGTCAAGGGTCGAACTTGTTCGAGCCCGAAGGGCCGCGAAGCGCCCTTGACACCCACCACCTCGGCTAGCACCATCACGCAGCGGAGACCGCGCAACCACACTGCCAATGCACCCGCCGCAACCACAGTTGCCGTCGGCAACCACATGCAACCGGCGTACCGGCGTACCGGCGTACCGGCGTACCGGCGAAGCGTGGTGGGGATGCGAAAGGCCGGCGTTCGAGTGAACGCCGGCCTTGTCGGAGTTGAGGGTTACAGGGTTGCCGTGACTGCGTACGGGGTGAGGTCGCCGGCCAGGGAGGGGTGGACTCGGGCGGTTAGGCGGGTGCCGTCGGCTGTGTGTTCCAGTTGGTCGACTGCGCCTTCGGAGTGGATCCGGGAGACCAGGTCGCCGCGGTCGTACGGGAGCAGGAGGTTGACTGCTACGTCCGGTTGCGGGAGTGACGCCTCCACCAGAGACTTCAGCTTGTCGATGCCTTCGCCCGTACGAGCAGAGACCACGATTGCCTGTGGTTCGCGCTGCATGATCGGGGCCAACGCCATCGCGTCCGCGATGTCGCCCTTGTTGATCACGATCAGTTCCGGGACGTCGGAGGCGCCGATCTCGTTCAGTACCTCGCGGACTGCCTGGATCTGGGACAGCGGATCCGGGTGGGAGCCGTCCACCACGTGCAGCAGCAGGTCTGCGTCGGCTACCTCTTCCAGCGTCGAGCGGAATGCCTCGACGATGTCGTGCGGGAGATGGCGGACGAAGCCGACCGTGTCGGTGAAGGTGTACACCCGGCCGTCCGAGGTCGTCGTACGGCGGGTCGTCGGGTCCAGGGTCGCGAACAGGGCGTTCTCGACCAGGACACCGGCCCCGGTGATCGAGTTCAGCAGGGAGGACTTGCCGGCGTTCGTGTAGCCCGCGATCGCGACCGAGGGGATCGAGTGCCGGCGGCGTTCCTGCCTCATCGTCGAGCGGGTGCCCTTCATGTCCTTCAGCTCGCGGCGCAGCTTGGAGATCTTGGTGTTGATCCGGCGCCGGTCGGTCTCGATCTTGGTTTCACCAGGACCACGACCACCGATACCGCCACCTGCCGCACCGACGCGACCACCGGCCTGGCGGGACAGGTTCCCACCCCAACCACGCAGCCGCTGCTTCATGTACTGCAGCTGGGCCAGCTCGACCTGGGCCTTGCCTTCCTTGCTCTTCGCGTGCTGCGCGAAGATGTCCAGGATCAGCGCGGTCCGGTCGACGACCTTGACCTTCAGCTTGTCTTCCAGGTTGCGCAGCTGGGCAGGCGCCAGCTCGCCGTCCGCGATCACCGTGTCAGCGCCCAGGGACGCCACCAGGTTCCGCAGGTCGTGCACCTTGCCGCTACCGATGAAGGTCGCGGCGTCGGGCTTCTTGCGCCGCTGGATCACGCCGTCGAGTACCTCGGAACCCGCGGTCTCGGCGAGCAGTTTCAGCTCGGCCATCGAGTTCTCGGCGTCCTCGGCACTGCCATCGGTCCAGATGCCGACCAGCAGCACCCGCTCCAGCAGAAGTTTGCGGTACTCGACCTCGCTGATGTCCGTCAGCTCGGTCGACATCCCCACCACGCGCCGCAGCGCCTGGCGTTCCTCGAGCTCCAGGCCCTCGGTGTTCGGTTCGCGGTCATAACCCGTCGACGAAGGCTCCTCGTCGTCGAGCACGTCGTCCTGAGTCAGGTCGAGGTCGACGTCGGTCTCTTCGTATGCGTTCGAATGGGTCGTCATATACCTTCCATCGTGGCACGGGTCACCCAGTCGGGCGACCCGATTAACTGATACAACGACCCCTCAGGCCGCTGAATTCCCCTTCACGCGGGTAGCCAGCTGCGGTCGAACTCCCCGCGGGCGTGCACCACGGCGGGCCCGGTCAGTTCCAGATGGTTGTCCTCACGCCAACGGACAGTGACGGCCCCACCCAGTACTCCGACCCGGTACGTGACCGGAGCCTCCTGCCGCGCGGCCCGGGCAGACGCCACCGCCACAGCACAGGTCCCCGTGCCGCAGGACCGGGTCTCCCCCGAGCCACGCTCATGGACCCGCATCGCGACCTCGTTCGGTCCCTTTCGGACCACGAACTCCACGTTCACGCCGTTCGGGAAGGCCTCGACCGGGGACCAGCCGGGCGGGTCCAGCAACGGACCAGGCTCCTGCAGGTCGTCCACGAAGGCGACAGCGTGCGGGTTGCCCATGTTCACGTGCAAGGCGGGCCACTGGTGACCGTTCGCGTCGATCACGATGCCGGCCGGGCCGGGGAAGACCGGTTCGCCCATGTCGGCGGTGATCGTGCCGTCGTCGTTGAGGACGACCTCCTTGACGCCGGCCCGGGTTCCCACCCGGACGGGCTTGTCGCCGGTCAGTCCCTGGTCCGCGAGGTACCGGACGAAGACGCGAATCCCGTTGCCGCACATCTCGCCGATCGACCCGTCGGCGTTGCGGTAGTCCATGAACCAGTCGCCGCCGTCCTCGACGTACGACTGCTTGGATCCCTCGATCACCCGCAGGACGCCGTCGGCACCGATCCCGGCATGCCGATCGCACAGGAACCGCACCAGCGCGTCGTCGAGGTCGCCGTGGATGGACCCGTCGAGATCCGGCAGCAACACGAAGTCGTTCTCCGTGCCGTGTCCTTTGAGCCAGGGAAAGGTGTCGTCGCTCACGCAAACGATCTTACGGTCTGCCGGCGACGGACCACCTGAAGGCAGTTGGACGAGGTCCGCCAGTTGCGTCGTACGGTTGCGGCATGGGCGAGGAACTGGTCGCGTACTTCTTCGAGCGGGAGGACGCGGAGGCGGTGGCGGAGGCGGTGGCGGAGGCGGTGGCGGCGGAGGTCGCCGGCGGCGTGCGCCGCGGCCGGTTCCAGGGGGAGGACGACGACGAGGACCACCCGTGGATGGTGATCCTCCCCGCCGCCACGGATCCCGTCGTACTGGACGAGCTGCTCACGCAGCACGACGGCTGGCTTGAGCTTGCGCAGGAGTCCCCTCCCCCGCAACCCGCCCCGCTCCCCACCAGCCCCCGCCGCCTCAAGAACCCCTGAAAGCACCTTGCGTCCGAAGAACCTTGCGCTATGACCTCAGGTTCTTCGGACGCAACGGGCTGTTTAGCGGGGCCAGAGTTGGTGGACGGTGGCGGCTGCGCCGCCGCCTCGGCGTACGGGTTCGGCTGCGGCGAGGTAGCCGCCTCCTGGTAGGAACTCGAGGGCTGCGACGGCGCCGATCTCGGCGGCTGAGGTCAGGGCGTCGCCTGCGAGGACCAGTTTGTGGCCGTAGGTCGGGGTCAGCTGCGTTTCGTAGGCCTTGATGAAGGCCGGTTCGGCGGTGACGTTGGGGGTGTTGCGCTGGGAGGCCCGTGGGGCCGCGACGGCCTGGGGTAGCGACATGTGCCGGTCGAGGCGGTTCGTCAGGGTCTGAAGGACCGTGGTGATGATGGTCGAACCACCAGGCGAACCGAGCGCCAGGAACGGCTTACCGTTGCGTAGCACGATCGTCGGCGACATCGAGGAACGCGGGCGCTTGCCGGGCTGGATCCGGTTCGGGTCGGCAGCGTCGTAGATCGCCGAGAAGTCCGTCAACTCGTTGTTCAGCAGGAATCCGCGGCCCGGCACGGTGATCCCGCTGCCGCCCGTCTGCTCGATGGTCAGCGTGTAGGAAACGACGTTGCCCCACTTGTCGGCGGCAACGAGATGTGTTGTCGACAAGCCCTCGGTGTCAGGCCGATCGGCGGCCGCAACCCCAGCAGCGCAAGGCGAGTAGGACCCGTCCGGCGAACCGGCAGGGACCGGCTTCACCGCTGCCTTCTTCGGATCGATCTGGCAGGACCGCTCAGCACCGAAGCCGGGCGACAGCAGTTCCTTGGTCGGCACGTCCACGTACGCCGGATCGCCCACATAGGCACCGCGATCCGCGAAGGACAACGCGGAAGCCTCGAGATACGTGTGCAGCGCCTGCGGCGTCTTCATCTTGTGGATCTTCTTCGGCGCAAGGATGTTCAGCGCCTCCCCCACGGTCGTCCCGCCTGATGACGAAGGCGCCATCCCATAGACGTCCAGCCCGTCGTACCGGACCTTGGTGGGCGCGCGATCGATCACCTTGTACTGCGCAAGGTCGCCGGCGGTCAGGTATCCCGGCATCACCGGCAAGGTGGTTCCAGGCGTCTTCGGCGGGCTCTTCACCACCGCGGCCATCTCGTCCGCGAGCGCCCCGCTGTAGAACGCGGACGGGCCCTTCGCGGCGATCAGGTCGTACGTCCGCGCCAGGTCCTTGTTCTTGAAGAGCGTGCCGACCTGCGGCGGTTCACCGCCCGGCAGGAACAACTGCGCCGTCGGGACGATCGCCGAGAACCGCGTCTTGTTGTCCTCGGTCTGATTGCGGAAGGTCTGGTCCACCACGAATCCGCGGTCGGCCAGGTCCGTGGCAGGCTTCAACGCCTTGCCCAGCGAGAGCGATCCCCACTTGTCCAACGCGGACTTCCAGGTGGCCAACGTCCCCGGCACACCCACCGAAACGCCAGACGTCACGAGCTCGGGGGTGAAGTTGTACGGCTTGCCCGTGGCCGGGTCGATGAAGGCGTCCGACGGCATCGTGGCAGGCGCCGTCTCACGGCCGTCGATCGTGTAGACCCTGCGGTCCTTCGCGCTGTAGTAGACGAAGTAGCCGCCACCACCGATGCCCGCGGAGTACGGCTCGGTCACGCCGAGCGCGGCAGCGGTCGCGACGGCAGCGTCGACCGCGTTGCCTCCACGTTTGAGGACCGAGACGCCGATGTTGGTCGCGTCGGGGTCGACCGAGGCGACCGCGCCGCCGAGGCCGATGGCAGTGGGGTTCTTCACCGGTGGTTGAGGCGCGCGGGCGGCGTCGGCGCTCCCGGCGGTCAGGCCGGAGAGGACGAGGGCGCCCGCGGTCAGGGATGCGGCCAGCTTCTTCGGTGTCACCGGGTCCTCCGCGGGATTGGCGTATGGGGCGGGTCTCAGGCCCCTGCCTACCCGTTCGGTGACCAATGCGCTACTTCTGGCGAGTCCGCGGGTCAGGAGACGGTGCAGGACTCCAGGAAGCGGGCGACCACGTCGTCCGTCCACTGCTGGACATCCACCGGCAGTTTGACCACGAGCCAGCGCTCACCGAGCTTGATCTGGCCGACCTGGCGGCCGCTGGCCTGGCCGACATGGACCACCGTCGCGCCGGACCCGATCGCCCGGACGGCGGTCAGGCTCTGCGACTCGTCCGCCGCAGACAGCTCCAGCTTGGCGTCGGTATCCGACGTCCGCACGCTCGGCGGCGTCAGTACTACGCGGTCGGCGGTCACCGGGGTCTCCGGGGTCCAGCCTTCCGGGGCGAGCTTGCAGTCGATGGTGCTCCAGGCCTGCCCGTTCGCGACCAGCGCCAGCGCCGAACCGGAGTACAGCGACATCGTGTCGTCCGAGGGGGCTGAGCTCGCCGCAGCCGTCGGGGTCTGCCCGGTCTGAGCATCGGCGTCGGGGGAATCAGTGGCGACCTCCGCCTCGCCCTTGTCCCACCACTTCGCCTGGTTGCCGACCACGAGGACAGCAGCGCTCGCGGCGGCGATACACAGCACGCCCGTGACCCGGCGACGCGCCCTGATCCGGCGCAACGCGCGACGACCGCGCACTACGTCCGCATCCACGTCGGCAGGCGGCAGTCCGGCGACCGCGCGGTCGGCGAACTCCTCCAGCAGGCTCTTCACGTCGTTCACTTCAACTACTCCCAGTCGTGGGATCGATGGCCACGTCGTCTTCCTCGGACATCAGATCCTTCAGTCTCTTCAGCGCTTTGGCGGTCTGGCTCTTCACAGTTCCTTCGGTGCACTCCAGGATCCGTGCGCAGGTGGCCACGTCGAGATCCTCGAAGTACCGCAGTACGAGCACCGCGCGTTGCCGCGGCGCCAGGTCCAGCAGGGCCCGCCGGACGGCGAGCGTGTCCACCGGATCGGTCTCCTCCGACAGCCTCGGTTCGAACGTCTCCGCGGTCACCACCTCGGGGTGGCGGCCGGCCCGGCGGCGCTCGTCCAGGAAGGCGTTGACCAGGATGCGGTGCGCATACGGCCCGGCGCCTTCGTGCCGGATCCGGTGCCAGTGCACATAGACCCGCGTGCAGGCGGTCTGGACCAGATCCTCGGCGGTGTGCAGGTCTCCAGCGGTGAGCAGCATCGCCGTTCGCATCAGTCTGGTGCGGTCCGCGACCAAGTACTCGCGGAACTCGGCCTCACGGTCACCCCCTCGCATCGACAGCCCCCAGGCCCTCTTCCACCCCGACTACGCCGTCGGCCGATAAACGGTTGCCTCGTACTACGGCTGCCGCCTGCTCCAACAGATCTGGAGCGTCATAAGGGAGCCAGGTGATGCGTGGGTCCTTGCGGAACCAGGAGTCCTGTCGCCTCGCGAACCTCCGGGTCGCCTGGGCGGTTCGCTCCCGGGCCTCGGTCTCGGAGATCTCACCGTTCAACAGTGCGATCACCTGGGAATACCCGAGCGCGCGATTCGCAGTACGGCCGTCCAGCAATCCCTTGCCCAGCAGGGCGCTGACTTCTTCGACGAAGCCTTGCTCGAACATCCGGTCGACGCGGCGATCTATCCGCTCGTCCAGCACCGGCCTGGGGACGTCGAGTCCCAATTGCACCGCGCCCGGGTAGAAGTAGGTGTGCTCGGGGAGCGTCGCGGCGTACGGGGAGCCGGTGATCTCGATGACCTCGAGCGCGCGCACGATCCGGCGCCCGTTGCTGGGCAGGATCTGCCCCGCGGCGGCGGGATCGACCTCGCCGAGGCGGCGATGCAACGCACCCGATCCGTGCGCTGCCAGCTCGGCCTCCAGCCGCTCCCGTACTGCGGGATCGGTGCCGGGGAAGGCGAAATCGTCGAGGATCGCGCGAATGTAGAGCGCCGAACCGCCGGCCAGGACGGGGACCACCTGACGCCGCAGGCAGTCGTCGATCGCCGCCCGCGCGAGCTCCTGGAACTCCGCCACGGTCGCGGTCTGGGTCACCTCGAGGATGTCGAGCAGGTGATGCGGGATCCCCTGGCGCTCGGTGGCGGTGATCTTCGCCGTACCGATGTCCATGCCGCGGTAGACCTGCATCGCGTCGGCGTTCACGACTTCACCCAGCAGTCGATTGCACAGGGCAACCGACAGGTCGGACTTGCCGGCGGCGGTGGGACCGACGACGGCGACGACGAGTGACTCGACCATCACACCAGTGTGACAGTGCGGCCGCGGGGGCGCCGTACGGGAGTGAACTCTGGGACAAGAGCGCACCGGCGGGGTTGTGGTCCTACCGTGAGTTCGGTAGGAAGAGGCGAAGAGTTACGGTCCGGACCGCATTGGACGCGATTCGGGGGGCCGAACAATCGCAGCATCGACTCGGGAGGAAGACCGCGTGACGAATCAGTTCGAAGAAGAATCCGACGCCGCCAAGGAAGCTCTGGACGGCGGGTTGGAGCCGGACAGCGGTGGCGACGTGGAACTGAAGGCCAGTGGCGGTGACGTCGAGTTCAGCGGTGGCGACAGCGGTGGCGACGTCGAGAGTGGTGGCGACGTCGAAAGCGGCGGTGATGTCGAAAGCGGCGGAGACGTCGAGAGTGGCGGCGATGTCGAGAGTGGCGGCGATGTCGAGAGTGGCGGCGTCTAGAACGACGGCGCCACCTGAGCGCGTCCCACACCTCGGGCCCGGTAGGTGGAAAGATCACCGCTAGCTGTCTGTAAGCAGTTCACTACGCTAGGAATGGGAGCCCCCGAGATGGGCATCTTCGACAAGTTCAAGGGCAAGGCCGAGGACCTGAAGGAAAAGGCCGGCGACGTGGTCGACAGCCACGGTGACAAGGTCGGCGAAGGTCTCGACAAGGCCGGCGACTTCGTTGACGAGAAGACCGGCGGTAAGTACGGCGACAAGATCGACCAGGGTGTCGACCAGGCCAAGGACCGTCTCGACGGGCTGGACGGCCAGGACGACGACATCGACAACGGGCCGAAGCCTGTTTGAGTTCGTACCGTCAAGGGCCGCAGGGATTTCTCCCTGCGGCCCTTTTCGTTGGTTGTCGGTCCGGCGCTCTAGGGTCTCGGTATGGATCGGTTTCAGGTGATTCCCGCGGCGTATGTCGCACTCCGGCGGGGCGACGAGGTGCTGTTGTTGCTCAGGGCCAATACCGGCTACATGGACGGCTTCTGGGCGGTGCCGGCCGGGCATGTCGAGTACGGCGAATCCGCGCTCACGGCCGCGGTGCGGGAGGTTCGCGAGGAGGTCGGGGTGGAGATCGCGCCCGCCGATCTGATCCCTGTTACGGCGATGCATCGCACGGGCGGCAACGGGGAGGCGATCGACGAACGCGTCGATTTCTTCTTCACCGCCACCCGGTGGACCGGCGAACCCCGCCTGATGGAGCCGGACAAAGCGACCGGCCTCGACTGGTACTCCCTCGACAGACTCCCGGACCCGGTCGTTCCACATGAGGCCCTCGTGCTGGCCGGTCTGCGGGACGGGAGCATCCCCGCAGTGATCGCGCACGGTTTCTCGTAGTTCCTCTGCCGTTCATCGGTGCAGACCGCGACCGACTTAGAGTGCCTGCGGATACGCGGGGGCGGTGAGGCACCCGGTGGACAAAGCTGCGGAGGCACAGATGAACGACCGCTACGACGGTGTGAACGTGAACCCGGAAGCCGACAGGACCGCACCGCTGGACCGGAGCGCTGCCGCCGCGCGGGGAGCCGGTGACGGTGCATCGCAGGACCAGAGCGCCAGCGCCTCGGGGGGAGCCGGTGACGGGACGAGTAGGCGGCGGCTTCTGCAGGTGGGGGCTCTTGGCGCCGGTGCGGCGCTGGTTCCCGCTGTGTCGGGCGCGCTACCTGCTGCAGCGTCGACCTCGCACGCCGCCGGGAGCCAAGGTGCGACTGTCGCCGGTTCGACTTCTGGTTCTGGGCGGCCGGATCCGGACAACCCGCGATTCACGGTCGCAGTGGTGCCGGACACGCAGTACCTGTTCGACCTGGATCGTGGCGACCCGGCGCCGCTGACGGCGACCTTCAAGTACCTGATCGAGCAGCAGGCCGCGGAGAACATCGTGTTCACCGCACACCTCGGCGACGTGGTCGAGAACGCACAGGCGAGCGAGTTCGCGAAGGCGGATCCGGTGTTCGCCGTGATGGACCGGGCCGGGATGCCGTACAGCGTGCTGGCCGGCAACCACGACATCGACGGCAGCAAGGACGACCAGCGCGGCGACTCGCCGTACCTGCACACCTTCGGGCCGCAGCGCTTCCGCAAGATGAGCACGTACGGCGGCAGCACGCCCGACGGCTACAACTCGTTCCACGTGTTCCGCGCGGCCGGGCGGCAGTGGCTGCTGCTCGCGATGGACTGGCGGCCCTCGGACCAGAGCTTCGCCTGGGCCCGCAAGGTGATCGCGGACCACCCGCAGCTGCCGGTGATCCTGACCATCCACGAACTGGTCAACGCCGACTTCGGCAAGCCGGAGGCCTACTTCTCCGACCACGGCAACCGGGTCTGGGAACAACTTGTCGACGGCAACGACCAGATCTTCCTGACGCTGAACGGGCACTACTGGCCGTCCGGCCGTGTGGTCCGCCAGAACGCCGCCGGCCATGATGTGCACCTGCACATCACCAACTACCAGGACCGGTACTACGGCGGCTCCGCGATGATCCGGCTGTACCACTTCGACCTGGCCCGGAACACCATCGACGTGGAGACCATCTCGCCCTGGATCCTCGGCCAGTCGGTTGCCAAGCGCAACGAACTGGAGCAGGGCGAGATCGAGCTCACCGACGACACCAACCGGTTCAGCCTGCCGATCGACTTCGCCACCCGCTTCGCCGGCTTCGCCCCCGTCCCGGTCCGCCCGGCACGCCCCGCGGCCAAGCTCGTCGTACCGGGCACAGTCGCGTACTGGCGCTTCGACGGCACCGACCAGAACCGGATCGTGGACCACTCCGGCCGGGGCAACGACCTCACGAAGATCCTCCTGCCCGGCAGTCCTTCGGATGCCTTGAGCCCGTCCCCGGAACACCACCCGGACCAGCCCGGGCACGGCAGCTGGTTCTTTGCCGGCGGCAAGAACCCGGCCCGCGGCGGCTACCTCCGCACCGCGGACAACGCACCGCTGAACCGTCTCACCTTCCGCAACGGCTACACGATCGAAGCCTTCGTCAAGCTCGCCGACGACGGCGCCGACCACTCGTGGGAAGGCCTGCTCTGCCGGATGGGCACCGGCGCTCAGGTTGGCAAGACAGGCAGTGACCCGTCAGAGCCGGTCGTGAAACTCGGCTTCTCCGGTGGACGCCAGGTGCAGTGGGCCGTGTACCCGCTCGACAAGAACGACACCTTCACCAACTGGGGCCACGAGCAGGTCGCCGGCCGCTGGTTCCACCTAGCCATCGTCAACGACGGCCGCACCAGCACCGTGTACGTCGACTCGTCGGAGCTCCTGCGCAACCCAGACACCCGCTCGAACGGCCTCAGCACCACAGGAGCCGCCTGGCTCCTCGGAGCCGGCCATTACGACAACCGCATAGACCAGGGTTTCGCCGGCCACATCGGCGAACTCCGAATCGTCGACCGCCCCCTCCCCACCAAGTCCTTCCTCAACGCCTAACCTCCGAGGCGCCTCGTCGGCCGTGGTTCGCGAGTTGATGGGCGGATGTGTTCGTCGGTAGGTAGGTGGATGTGGTTCGCGGGTTTCATAGGTGGATGTGGTTCGCGTCGCCGGGCTGCGTGAGTTTGCTAGTCGTGGTGAGGTGAGTCAAGGGCGCTTCGCGGCCCTTCGGGCTCGAACGAGTTCGACCCTTGACACACCTCACCGCGACCAGGGAAGGACGCAGCTACGCCCGG
>NZ_DASRXP010000619.1:0-6308 GCF_035687465.1 Kribbella sp. | reverse complement strand
GGCCGGCGTGGCTCGAGCGAGTGCGCGGTCACCACGTGCGGTATGTCGTACAAGAGCTTTGCCCAGTGGCCGGCCATGTTCGCGTACCAGGTGTGCGAGTGCACCAGCTCGGATTCACCCACCGCGGCCGTCATGGTCAGGTCCGTGGACAGGATCCGCAACGCCGCATTCGCCTCCGGCATCCGCGGGTCGTCCTCGGAATGCGCCGTCGCGCCGAGCCGTGGTTCACCCATGCAGTGCACGTCCACCTCGACCAGGCGCCGCAACTCCCGGACCAGGAAGTCCACATGCACCCCCGCCCCGCCGTACACATCCGGAGGAAACTCCCGCGTCAGAATCGCGACCTTCATGAGCCGACAATAGCCGTCCAGCCCCGCCAAAGTGCCCGAGTCGCGGCTCCCGGCTGACGATCGCTGAACAGATGGCCACGCGCCGTCCCTCGCCACGTCGGCTTCATTCACAGCTGGTCGATGATCTCCAGCGCGTAGCGCCTAACTGGCAGGGCGAGGTCGGTCAGCTCTCCACCGTCGGCAAACCGGAGGAACCGTACAGCTGCGGCAAGTACTGCTATGCGTCCACTGGGCGTCTCCAGGAACTTCGCGAGAGCATGGCGGATTCGTCGGGCGCTGTCCGGGTACGTCAGCGTTGCACACAGCAGGCTGGCAGCGTCGTACCCAGCCGGCGCCCGGCCCCACGTCTCCCAGTCGAGGATGACGAGTCGCGGGGCCGTGAGGTTTCCCCAGTGGAGATCGCAATGTGCCGCCGTCCACCGCACCGAAGCGATATCAACGTCGATACCGAAGAAGGCCCTGATGCCGTCGTTCACGGAGCTCGCGTCCACACCGCTATCAGGAACAGGGTGTGTCGACAGCGCCTGTAGGGCTTGGTCGAGATCGGTGATCCACTGCTCGGAAAGGGCTGGTTCGGCAGCGAGCGTCATACCGGTTGAAATGGCTGCGTCGGCGACGAAGGTGCTGACCTCGCCGCGCATCCTGCGGCCGTTGTCTTCCCATTCGCTCCACCGTTTGACCGTGGGCTTCGGAACGCCTTGGATATCGTTGGCGGCCACGTTGTTGCCCAAGTAGTCGCCGTCGCCCCACTCGGGGTCGTCGTAAACCACCCGGAGCCAGGCGTCCTCGCTTGCGTCGAGGGCTCGGCAGCCGACCGAGTGGAAGCGTGACGTGTGAACTGGTGTGCCCACCCGTTCCACGCCAAGCTCCTGAGCGGCCCAGTCCAGGTGGCCTTCCATCCAGTCGCGTCGCCGTTGGTCGTTGTCGGTCACTGGTCGTCCCGGTCGGGGTAGCGCAGATCGAGTTCGGACACGAGGGCCTCCGCGATCTCTTGCCGTTGCACAGGCTCGATCAAGATGCCGTTGAGGTAGCCGGCCCCGCGGATGGTGGACAGGTCGTTGCCTCGGAAGTCGAAGTCTGTATAGGTGCCGCCGTCGAACTCAACGTTGTCCAGCGTGCAGCGCGCCATATGACCTCCCGGAAACTCTGACCGCCGGAAGGTGACGTCCTTGAATCGAGTATCGACGAAGACTACCGGGGCACTCGCTTGAACCGAGTCGAAGGTTGCGAACTCGATCCGGCAGTTCTGAAAGACCACGCTCGCCCACTTGTTCTCAACGAAGTTGGCACCGAGGATCTTGCTGTTGCGGAACACCACCCGGGACAGTGCGCAGTCCATCCAGTCGCTCGACGACAGCACGCAGTTTTCGATCAACACAGACTGGAGGCTCACCTGATCGAAGGTCACGCGCTCAGCCTCGATCTTCGTCATCCGACCGCCCAGCAAGGTCTGTTCTTCCACCGCGAGATGGCGGACAGCCTTGTCGGTGTAGTCGAAGTCGGTCAGCGACCCATCGCCGTCCAAACTCTCGACTTGGCGTAGCTCGGCATCGTCGACGTGTGGTTTCAGCACCTTCGCAAGTCCGTACTCTTCAATCTCCATCGATACCGATCATCAGGATGACAGCGGGAAGGTGACTAGTTCTTCTGACCGAAGTAGACCCGCTTCTTCTTGAACGGCTTCGGCTTCTGCGCCCAGTTGTCCCAGCCTGGCTTGTTGTTCCACCCCACCAGTGTGCGGTCAGGCACTTCATGCTCAGGTGCCGACTCGCGCCGGGCCTCGATCATGTCGGCGATGTAGGCGTCATCGGTGGTGGCCAGTTGCTCAAGGATTGTCATACCGCGATGCTCCTCTCGGAATGGATGTCATGGAGTGCAAGAACGACAGCTTGGGTTGAGGTTCGACAGTGCTCGGTCTCGGTAGCGAGAAAGTTGCCGTGCTCAAAGAATCTGTTCCCGGCATGCGAACCCTGGCAGTGGGCGAAGAAGTCACAGCTTGCTTTGCACCGCTCGATGCCCTGTTGGAACTCCTGCACGTAGGCGAGTTCCGCGGCCCGGACGATGATCACTGGCAGCGAGTCGACAAGGATATTCCCGGCGACGAAGTCGTGATACTTCTCGCTGCGAGCACCCAGTAGTTCGGGTGACAGCAGTACCGTGTCGCCGTTCCATCCGATGGTTGGGATGGAGTCATGCTGCACGTCCGCCGCGCGTGCCTTTGGAGACAGCGCCAGGTACTCGAGCAGGTGCTCAACCTCGCGCACCTTCAGGTGCGGGTTGGTGTTGCTCCAGATGAAGACGTCACGCCAGAACCGGCGGGCCTGGTCGAAGGCCGGCGTTCCGTTGTGAGTGTTCGATCCCTCCTTCTCCTCCATGTTGATGCCAACGTACGGGCACCCCAGCACGGCGAGGAACTCCAGGATCTCGACCGCGTTGCCGCTGTTCTGCTGGTCTACGACGGCGATGACTGTGAAGTCGATGCCCCGCTTGTTGATCTCAGAGATACCGGCGACGATGCGATCGAAGGCGGGCATACCTCGCCAGTCCACTCGGTTCGTGGTCCTCTCTGGCGGCCCGTCGATGCTGAGCCCGACGGATACCTCGAACTCTTCGAACAGGTCGCACCATTCGTTGGTGATCAGCGTGGCGTTGGTCTGGATCACATGCATGATCCGGCCCGCCCGGCGTAGCTGTTCAAACGGGGCGAAGAGTTGCCGCATCGCCGCGGTTCCGATGGTCAGGGGTTCACCGCCGTGCCAGACGACCTCGAGCGTGCCCGAGGTCGGCCAGTCCTCGGGGATGCCGGCCGCGATCGCCTGGGCGACCTCAGGGGTCATGTCGCGCTTCAGCTTCCGCGCCGGCAGATAGCAGTACGAGCAGTCCAGATTGCACAGCGTTGTTGGTTGAAGGATGAGTGCCGTCGGCTCCGCGGCAATCCACGGTCGATCCACCGACATCACTTCCGCCGTCATCTCAGTCCCCACCCGTGCAGCACACGACTGACCCGAAAGGCCTGCTTGCTCATTTACGCACCGTCCTTCTCGTTTGAGCTTCGCGATCGTTCTTGCCCGCTCAGCGACGCCAAGCGGGAATCGTGCTGTGGTACTGGCGGCGGAGATTTGGAACGGCTGACGCAGAGCGGCCTCGCTCACCGCGCCGCGCCAGCCGGTCTTTGGGTCCCTGTCTGAGCCGCCAGGGGATACAGGGGTCGGGGAGCTCAGACAGGGACGTCTAGTGACGGAACCGGCATCGGGGCGGAAGGCCTATCCCGCCCTCGTCGGCTGTGACGACGACGGAGGATCGACGCCGGTTCCGCCAGATCAGGGAGTACTGCACTCGCGACTAGTACGCGGGCGCCGGTGGCGCGTTCGAAGGTGTTCTTCATGTCCGTTCCGGCGCTGAGAGCGGCGAGATGCAGCAGGCTCGGGATCACTACCGCGGTGATCGCGTCGGCATTGATGTTCGCGACCAGCGCCTCGAACGCGGTCGGCGACGAGGCGCACTCCTCCAGGTAGATCGTCCTCAGCATGAAGCCTTCCTGCTCGGCGAAGGAGGCGAGCCGTTCTGTCGCGTCGTCGAGCTCGTCGTCGGTCATGAGCAGGTTCTTCAGGACGAACCCGAGTGCCGGTGGTCGTGCGTGGTCAGGGTCCATGGTCTTGAGGTTTCGGCTTCCGTTGTGAGGCGAGGACGGCCTGCTGGATTCTTTGGAAGATCAGGGCGCGGGACAGTGGAATGGCGCCCGCCCTGACCGGTCAGTGGGGCGGGAGGTCCCAGAGTCGTTCGCACGGCATCCGGCGCAACTCCGGGACAGGTGTCGGCATCGGTTCGTCGGTGACCCGCAAACCGCAGTACCGGCGTTCCATCGCCGCCGCGTACTGCGCGGCGGCCTCAGGGTCCGCCTTGTAGCTGGCAATAACATGCCGCCCGAACCACACCCGTACGAGGTGAAGCTTTGAACCGGCGATTGCGGCAGTCACAGCACGTTCCCCTCTTGTCAAGGTCGTTGATGAGTCCAGGTACCAACGCGGCAACCACAAGAATGTGAGGAAGAATCACGCTGAGCGGCCGGCGCCTTTGGTCACCAGCCTGACCGCCAGGCGGAACGCGAACTATCCCAATGACTGACCGTGTTGGTGGACACTCGGAGAGTCGCTGGACATAATCTGGACACATGAGCCAGCGTGGGGTGACAGTCGAGCTGACGAAGCAGGAACTCAAACGCCTTCGCCAAGGACCGGGCCTTGCGCATCCGAGCTCGGTGCTACGAGTCGACGCGGACCTGCGTCATCACTTGACGGGACGCGACGATGAACTGCGCAGCGCGGACGAAATTGTCGACCTGGTAGGGCGTCTACGTCTACACGTCAGTGAGATGACTCCCCATGAGCGTATTTATGCCGAGGTCGACCTCAACCTCGCTGCCGAACACAGCTTCCCGACGCTGACCGAGCGGCAAGAGTCGCTCGCCGTGGCGATGAGGTGTGCCAGCAAGACGGTGCGTCGTCACTCGGACCGTGCGATGGAAACGCTGGCCGTCCTCATTGCAACTGGCCAAGCGGCAATCGTAAGGCCGGTAGGCGAGAGGGGCGAAGGTTCCACCGAGGCGACCCATTCAAGCTCGCACCGGGCAGCGCAGTCCTTCGCCTTACCGGGTGGGCAGATCGGCCGAGACTTCGAGATGACCGTGCCCACGGTCGAGTACGGGAACCCAGTCATCAGCCCCTTCACTCTGCCGAACCCTGAACGTGGTCGCCTCCTTGACCTCAGTTGGGAGACATTCGGTCGGGGTGTCGAGCGGCTCAAGCATCAGATCAAGAACCTGGGGCGGCGGCTCGACGTCGACGTAGTCTTCGGAATCAATGAGGCCGGCCTGGTGATGGCGACCTTTCTTTCCTCAGCGCAATTCAATAGGTGTGCCATCGGATATCTCCGTTGCAATAAGGTTCGCGACCAGATCAGTCTCGATCCGGCGTCTTTCTTCCCTGGGACCAGGGAAAATCCGACCATCGTGCTGTGTGACTTCGAAGTAAAGCATGCGGATGTCATCGGAGTTATCGTTCGCGATATTCGTGACCGATATCCGCGAGCGGAGCTGTACTTCGCGGTATTTGGAGCGATGGTGCATGCTGATGAGCTGGTAGCCAAAGATTTCGATGATCTCACCGGCGGCAGGATCATGGCCGCGGCCAAATTTGAAGCGGTCTTCATCGCGGCTACCATGAGCCCACCGGGCATCGAGCCACCCTTGGAACTTCGCTAACGATAGGGGCCTGCACGTGATCGAACCCGTTCTGCCGCAGCTTGCAAGGCAGGTCGCGACGGTGGTCCAGACCGTCATCGCGGAAGTACGCCCCAGGCTGATCGATGCAGCGTTGTCCGGCCACCAAGGCGAACAGAAGAATGATCGCCATGAGGACAATTTCTTATCCAAACATGACGTCTGGATGCATCAGCGCTATCGAGAGCTTCTGCAGGAAGTCTTTCCCTCTTTCTGGTACACCTCCGAAGAGGGTGATCCCGAGCTCATCGGCGAATCCAAGGATCCCGATCTCGTCGTCCTGGTGGACCCCCTGGACACGAGTGAGCTGGCCGTGCGGGCAATCCACGGATACACCCACATAGTGATCTATTCTCGCGCGGTATCCCGTCCGGTCGTTGCTGTTGTCGGCGATATTTTCCACGAGATTCAGCTCTACGGCGCGGTGCGGACCGAGGAAGGTTCTGACCAGGCGTTCGTCGTGACCGCCGGCGGGTTGCAGAAGACCATCGAGGCACCTAAGTCGCCTAGGCTGAATCAGGCTCTGATCACGAATTACCTCATGCGTCCAGTGGAGCGATTCACTCCACTTGCGAGCCAGACTGCCCTGCTGGAAGCGCTCGATCAGCCATCGGATGACGGCCGCAAACGTGGACGGATCGGGGTGGGGTTCGGCTCAATCAGCCTGTGCCATGTCGCCA
>NZ_DASRXP010000618.1:0-6991 GCF_035687465.1 Kribbella sp. | reverse complement strand
CAGTACTGAGTCTGTCCGCTCCTGACGAACCAGCACTGGAGCCTTAACTGAAGTAGTGCTCGTCTGCCAGGCGGACTCGTCGGAGCGGGCCAGGCCGACGACCGAGTGGCCGTGCTGAAGGGATGTCACTCGATGACATCGCTAGGATCAGGCGGTATGGCGCGATGGGAACCGGACGCGGCGGGACGGCTGCGAGAGGCGGCGATGGCGCTGTACGCCGAGCAGGGCTACGACGGCACCACCGTGGCCGAGATCGCGGACCGGGCCGGCGTGACGGCGCGCACGTTCTTCCGGCACTTCGCGGACAAGCGGGAGGTGCTGTTCGCCGGCTCCGAGTCACTCGAGCGGTGCATGGTCGACGCGCTCACCGCGGCCCCTCGCTCCGCGGGACCGATGGACGCCATCGCCAGGCCGTCGTCGGGGCAACGCCGGAACTTCGCGAGCGGGAGTTCATCAAGATGGCGTCACTCGTCGCGGCCTTCACCGAGGCCCTGCGGCAGCGAGGCGTCGAGCCGGACGTCGCATCCCTCGCGGCGGAGACCGGCATCACCGTCTTCCGGGTCGCCTTCGAGCGCTGGGTCGCCGCCCCGGACGACGCGGACCTGGCCAAGATCATGCGCACCACGCTCGACGACCTCACCGGCCTCACCGCCTCTACCGGTTAACTGCAATCCGCTCTGGGTGGCAGCCGCAGTCTTGCTCCGTTGACTGAACCTGGCCGTGCTTCGGCGCGTGTTGGAGGTATCGAAGCATCAACGGAACAAGGAGAAATCTCGAGATGAAGCGGTTCGCTTTAGTTGTCGGCACAGCTGTACTCGGACTGTCCACGCTGGCCGCCTGTGGCAACAATGGTTCCACTGCCGCGCCGGCGCCTCAGACCACCCCGGCGCAAAGCACTCCCAGCATGGCGCCGGCCGCTGCCGGGGCGGCCAAGTTGTCCACGGCGACGGTCGGCAACCTCGGCAAGATTGTTGTCGACGGCACCGGTCGCACGCTCTACGTGTACGACCTCGACACCTCGAAGCCGCCGAAGTCGAACTGTGACGGCTCCTGCGCGACGGCCTGGCCGCCACTGCTGGCCGGTTCCGGAACGCCGCAGGTGAGCGGGATCTCCGCCTCCCTGGTCGGTACCGTCACTCGGTCGGACGGCACCAAGCAGGTGACTCTCAACGGATCGCCGCTGTACTACTACGCCAACGACGCCAAGGCCGGCGACGCGACCGGTCAGGCTGTCGGCGGGATCTGGTGGGTCGTCGGTGCGAACGGCCAGAAGATCACCACCAAGGCCGCGTCGACCAACACCTCGGGAAACTCCGGCTACTGATCGATGAGCCGGTCACGGCTTTCCACCACGGCTGCCGGCGGCGCCAGGGAAGCGCTGCACAGGCTCGGTCACGGCACCCTCGAGCCGCAGGAGTTCCTGTCCGAGGTCTCGGCCGTCGTTCGTCGCACGGTTCCCCATGACGTGTCCGGGTGGATGACACTGGACCCGGACACGCTGCTGTCCACCGGCACGCTGGTGACCGAGAAGTCGCACGAACTCGATCGCGCCTTGTGGCGTAACGAAGTACTGCAGGACGGCGAGGTGCACAAGCTGGCCGAGCTCGCGCACCGGCGGTCGCCCGTCGTCGCGTTGAGCGATCTCGATGACGCGACCGCGGCGAACAGTCCGCGCGTTCAGCAGATCCTTCGCCCGGCCGGGATCGGCGAGGGATTGCGGGCCGTACTGCGCACTGGCGGATCGACCTGGGGACACGGCGCGATCTACCGGGAACTCGGTGCTCCCGACTTCGACCCCGACGAGCGGACGTTCCTGGCAACGATCTCCGAGGACATCGGGGAGGGGTTGCGACGGAGCCTGGCCCGCCGGCCAGTACCCGGTGATGCCGCGGTTCTCGTCCCAGGTGTCGTGGCCTTCGACGCTCACACCCGGCTCGTCTCGGCAACAGCCGAGGCGAGACGGCTGATGGCGTTGATGCCGGGTGATGCGACCTCGACGCTTTACGCCGTAGCGATCGGGGCCGGCCTGCGTGACCGCGCAGCGGCGCGGGTGCGCCTGAGCGACGGCCGGTGGTTGCTCGCCCAGGGCGGGCGAATGCACGGCGCCCCGAACGAGCACCTGGGCGTGACCGTCACGCTCGTGCAGGCCCCAAGAGCTGACCTCACGTCGTTGCTGCTGCGCCTGCACACACTCAGCGCACGGCAGCGCGAGGTGGCCGAGCTGCTCCTGAGCGGTCCTCGGACCGATGAAATCGCCGCGCGGCTGCACATCTCGCATCACACCTTGCACGATCACATCAAGGCGATCTTCGCCAAGCTAGGAGTCCAGGGCCGCGCCGAACTGATGGCCCTGGTCGCGGACTAGTTCCCCCAGGTAGGGGATTATCCAAGCCCGCTTGACGATCGAGGATTTCAACTGAAAGGTTCCGCGCCGGCCGAGGCCGGCACAGCCCGAAGGAGAAACAGGAAACATGATCGGAAAGCTTCTACCCCGAGTAGCGCTCGCAGCCGCCGCCGTCACGTCGGCCGCGCTCGTCGCCACCGGATCCGCCGTCGCCGCGCCGTACCACCGCCCCGCGCCGGTGCATGGTGTGACCCAGACGAACCTGGTGTCCGACCAGCCCGGAAAGGCCCAGCTCACAGACCCGAACCTGGTGAACCCGTGGGGGATGTCTCGTGCCGCTGACTCGCCCGTCTGGGTCTCCGACACCAATACGGGCGTCTCGACGCTGTACTCCGGTGCGGTGAACGGGAGCCCTGTCGTGGCCGCACCCGCCGGCAAGCAGTTGATCGTCAAGGTGCCCGGTGGCCCGGTCACCGGCCAGACCTCGAACAGCACGACGTCCGGTTTTGTGGTTCCCGGCACCAAAGCGTCGGCCAACTTCATCTTCGCCACCATCGGCGGAACCATCGCCGCCTGGAATGGCGCGGCCGGCACTCAGGCCGTCACAGTCGCCAAAACTCCCGGGGCTCTCTACACCGGCCTGACCGAGGTATCGAGCCCGTTCGGTCCGCTGCTGCTGGCGGCGAACTTCCACAACAACAGCATCGATGTCTTCAATTCCTCGTTCCACAAGATCAACGCGGCCAGCATGTTCCGTGACCGGTCCCTGCCGCGCGGCTACGCGCCCTTCAACGTGCAGGTCCTCGGCAACGCTGTCTACGTCACCTTTGCCAAGCAGGACGCGGACAAGCAGGACACCGCGGACGGCGCTGGTCACGGCTTCGTCGACCGGTTCACGACGATCGGCACGCACGCGCAGCGCGTCGGGTCCGCCGGCGCACTGAACTCACCGTGGGGCTTGGACATCGCACCGCACGGATTCGGGAAGTTCTCCGGCGACCTGCTCGTCGGCAACTTCGGTGACGGCACGATCCACGCCTACAACCCACACACCGGCCGGTTCCTGGGCGCCCTCACGGACACCCACGGCCACGTGATCAAGATCGAGCGGCTGTGGAGCCTGCTGACCGGTGACGCCGCGGCCGGTGGGTCGAACGCGATCTGGTTCAGCTCCGGTCCCGACGCCGAGCAGCACGGCCTGCTGGGGATCCTGACCGCCCGCTGACGAAACTCGCTGGTCCCCGGGCACCCCGGGGACCAGCGGCGCCGAACGATGAGGAGTTGAAGTGCGGAGTTACGAGTACGTGGTCGTCGGTGCTGGTACTGCGGGTTGCGTGCTGGCGGCACGGTTGTCGGAGGACGGCGTACGGGTGTTGCTTCTCGAGGCGGGTGACGCGCAGCCGCTGGAGTTGATGGCGGTCCCGCCCGCCTGGCCCAGCCTGATGGGATCCACTGCTGACTGGGCTGATGAGACCGTGCCTCAGCGTGCGACTGGTACGAGCGTGGCGTGGCCGCGCGGCCGCGGGCTGGGCGGGTCCTCGTCCATCAACGCGATGAACTTCGTGCGCGGGCATCGAGCCGGCTACGACGCCTGGGCCGCCGCCGGCGCCAAGGGGTGGGGCTTCGACGACTTGTTGCCGGCCTTCAAACGCAGCGAACAGACCGAAGGGCGAGATCCCGTACTGCGCGGTCTCGGCGGCCCGCTGCGACCAGGCCCCGCCGTCCAGCGGCATCCCATCGCTGAGGCCGGCCTGAGGGCAGCCGAGCAAGCTGGTTTCCCGATGGCGCGGGACATCAGTGGCGGCGTGGAAGAGGGCTTCGGATTCTGCGACTTGAGCATCGTCGACGGCCGGCGCCAGAGCGCGGCGGACGCCTACCTCACCCCTGCTCAGAACCGGCCGAACCTGGAGGTGGTCACCGATGCACTGGTCAGTCGGCTGCTGATGGACGGCGACCGGTGCAGGGGTGTGGAGTACCAAGTCGGTGCCGAGACATTCGTCGCTGAAGGTACTGCGGAGGTCGTGCTCGCCGCGGGCACCATCGGAACACCGCAACTGCTGATGCTGTCCGGGATCGGGCCGGCGGATCACCTGGATGACCTGGGGATCGAGGTGGTTGCGGACCTACCCGGCGTCGGTGCGAACCTGCACGACCATCCGATGTGCGGCGTGGTCTACCAATCGAGGCGGTCTGTGCCGCCCGGGGTCAACAACCACGGCGAGGTCCAGGGTCTGCTGAGCACCGGGATCGGTGGGCACGGCCCGGATGTGCAGCTCATGGTCGTGGACGTTCCCCTGCGCGCGGACTCCTTGCCGGGCCCGGACATCGGTGACGGCTACGCGATCATGGTCTCGTTGATGGCGCCGTACAGTCGCGGTTCGGTGCGCTTGGCAAGCATCGACCCAGGTGCGCATCCGGTGATCGATCCCGCGTACTACTCCGACGAGCGTGATCTCGACATCGTGCTCGCGGGACTCCGCATCGCCCGCGAGATCGGCGCTGCGCCCGCCCTGCGCGAGTGGTGCGGCGGCGAAGCGCTACCGGGACCGGAAATGCAGGCCGAGGAAGAGCTGCGGAGCTACATCAAGACCAACCTCCGCAGCTACTCGCACTACGCCGGAACCTGCGCCATCGGTACCGACGAGCGGTCCGTGGTCGACACAGACCTCCACGTGCACGGCATCAGCAACCTCAGAGTCGCCGACGCGTCCGTGATGCCCTCACCGATCTCCGCCAACACCAACGCGACTGTCTACGCGATCGCCGAGCGAGCAGCGGAACTCATCCGCTCGTAGCTAACTAAGGGAGTCAACATCATGAGTAAACGTCCGTGGGTCGTCGTTGTCGGTGTGGTGGTGGTCCTGCTCGGGCTGCTCTTCACGCTGCAGGGCACCAACATCATCAGCGGCAGCGCGATGAGTGGTACCACCACCTGGTCCGTGGCCGGCCCGATCATCATCGTGATCGGACTGTTCGTGGCCGGCGCCGGCCTCAGAGGACGACGCCGTTGAGGTGCCCGGTGCTGGACATCGACGATGTACTACGAGGACCAGGGCGACGGCACCCCGGTCGTCTTGCTACATGGCAACCCGACCTCGTCGTACCGACCACGCCCGCTACCTGGACGCCTGGTTCGAAGACTCCCGAACTCCGTCCAGCGCACCTTGAGCGAGGACGAGCTCAATGCCTACCGAGCGCCGTTCAAAGAGCGGGTCAACAGGCTGCCGACCCTCGCCACGGCAGGCCCGCCGACGTCGTGAGAAGAGTCGAGAACTACGACACCTGGCTCGGGTCCGCCACCGAGGTGCCCAAGCTCCTGCTCACCTTCGACCCTGGCGCGATCATGACCCCCTCGACTATCAGGTGGTGCCAGGATCACATTGCCGCCCTCGAGGTCGAGCACCTCGGTGCCGGGATCCACTTCGTCCCCGAAGACAACGGACCGGCCATCGGCATCGCCATTGCCAACTGGCGGGAGCGGCTCGGACTGGTCAAGGAACCCGTCCAGGTAGCGGGCCCCGCAGGTCAGCCGGCCCCGACGATCGAGGAGAACAGATGAGCACGGTCCCTGACCCTACGAGTGTCCGCCGGCCGGAGATGATCGACGGCCAGGAAGCGAGCACGGTCTTCCTGAAGCCGCTGATCACCTCTCCGAAGATCGAGGTCGGAGAATTCACCTACTACAACGACACGGACGATCCGACGCTCTTCGAGACCAGGAACGTGCTCTACACAGCCGGTCCCGAGAAGCTGATCATCGGCAGGTTCTGCGCGATTGCCATGGGGGCCAGGTTCCTGCTGTCGTCCGCGAACCACCCGATGATGGGCTCGACAGCCTTTCCGTTCTTCATCTTCGGTGGCACTTGGCTTGAGCAGACCGCGGAGTTCCTCCCCAGGATCCACAGCCGCGGCAACACGGTGATCGGGAACGACGTCTGGATCGGCCGCGACGCAGTCGTCATGCCCGGCGTCACCATCGGCGACGGCGCCATCATCGCGGCCGGAGCGATGGTCGTCTCGGACGTCGCCCCGTACACCACAGTCGGAGGCAATCCAGCCAAGCCTCTCAAGAAGCGGTACTCCGACGAGGACATCAACCGCTTACTGCGAATCGCCTGGTGGAACTGGCCCGTCGACGTCATCACCGACCACGTCCGCACCATCTGGACCGGCACCCCCACCGACCTGGAACAGGCAGCCAAGGAAGCAGGCCTACTGGACTGACAACTCAACTCCCGATCCACCGGAGAAGGGCCATCAGCCCGCCCGCGCCTGCCGTTAGCCCACGCCAATCACCAATCGGGGGATCTGTCGTAGGTCTGGTGTAGCTGGGACCAGACGGCACGTCAGGAACGGCGACGGCGGTCATCGACCCTTCAGTGCTCGAGATCCGGTCACCCGACCGACCGGATCTCCACTGACCACCCGAGCAACGAGATGCCCGCACCGGCGCACCGCCACTGGCCAAGCCGCCGCACCCCTGGCCCGCAGCAAGCCAACGAGTGGCTTGCCCGCAGCTGACCAACCGCCGACCCGCCACCCCACACCTCCCACCTCGCACCACCCCACCGCGCACCGCCACCGCGCACCACCGCACCCACCGTGCACCGCACCACCGCTCACCACCACGCACCCCACCGCGCACCG
>NZ_DASRXP010000617.1:0-6761 GCF_035687465.1 Kribbella sp. | reverse complement strand
AGTGCGGCCGAGTAGTTCGGCAAGCAGGCTCTGGTCCAGGGAGAGCGCGGCCGCGCGCTTCTCGGCCAACGGCGCATCGCCCTCGTACATGAAGGCGCCCACGTAGCCGAACAGCAAGGACTTCGCGAAGGGCGATGCCTCAGTGGTCTCGACCTCGACCACGGACACCCGGCGTTCGCTGATCCCGGTCAGCAGATCCTTCAGCGCGTCGATGTCGTAGACGTCCTGCAGCACCTCACGCAATGTCTCCAGCACGATCGGGAACGACCCATACTTGCTGGCCACACTCAACAGCTGCGCCGAGCGCTGCCGCTGCTGCCACAAGGGTGAGCGGCGGCCCGGGTTGCGCCGGGGGAGGAGCAGCGCACGCGCGGCACACTCGCGGAAACGTGCGGCGAACAGGGCAGACCCGCCGACCTCCGTCGTGATCAAGTCCTCGATCTCCGCCGGGTCGAACAGCACCAGCTCGGCCCCCGGCGGTGGCTCGTCCGTCTCCGGCAGCCGCAGGACGATCCCGTCGTCGCCGGACACCGACTGGGCATCCATCCCGTACCGCTCGCGCAGCCGCGCCGCGATCGCCAGCGCCCACGGTCCATGCACCTGACCGCCGTACGGCGAGTGGATGCAGACCCGCCAGTCGCCGAGCTCGTCGCGGAACCTCTCGACCACGATGGTGATGTCGTCCGGCACCCGGCTGGTGGCCTCCCGCTGCTCGGTGAGATAGGAGACGAGGTTGTTCGCGGCGTACTCGTCCAGGCCGGCGTCCCGGGCCCGTTTGATCGCCTTCGCTGGCGGCAGGGAGGCCATCGTCCGGACGAAGGCGCCGGTCGCCGCGCCGAGCTCGGCCGGTCGCCCGACCGCGTCGCCCTTCCAGAACGGGAGCCGCCCGGGTTGACCCGGAGCGGGAGAGACCAGCACCCGGTCATGGGTGATGTCCTCGATCCGCCAGCTGGAAGCGCCCAGCGTGAACACATCGCCGACGCGCGACTCGTAGACCATCTCCTCGTCGAGCTCGCCGACCCGGTGGTTGGTGGACTCGCCGACCAGGAAGACCCCGAACAACCCCCGGTCCGGGATGGTGCCGCCGCTGGTCACCGCCAGTCGCTGGGCACCCGGCCGGCCGGTGATCTCGCCGCTGACCCGGTCGAACACGATCCGCGGCCGGAGCTCGGCGAACTCGTCCGACGGATACCGGCCGGACAACATGTCGAGCACCCCGTCATAGGCCGAACGGGGCAAGGTGGCGAACGGGGCGCACCGGCGTACCAGGGCATAGAGCTCGTCCACGTCGATGGTGTCGAGGGCAACGATCGAGACGATCTGCTGGGCCAGCACGTCCAGCGGGTTGGCCGGGATGTGCAGGCTCTCGATCAGTCCGTCGCGCATCCGCTGCACCACGACCGCGGTGTCGACCAGATCGCCGCGGAACTTCGGGAAGAGCACACCGCGCGAGACCGCACCGACCTGGTGCCCGGCCCGGCCGACCCGCTGCAGACCGCTGGCGACCGACGGTGGCGCCTCCACCTGGATCACCAGGTCGACCGCGCCCATGTCGATGCCCAGCTCCAGGCTGCTGGTGGCGACCACACAGGGCAGCCGGCCCGACTTCAGGTCGGCCTCGATCAGGGCTCGTTGCTCCTTGCTGACCGAACCGTGGTGCGCTCGGGCGATCAGCGGCGGCGCCGCCAGCGACGCACCCGACTGCGCCATCACCTGGGCCGGCGAGCCCGCCTCGGGCAGCTCCAGCTCGGCTCGCTCGGCAGCGATCTCGTTCAGCCTCGCGGTCAGGCGCTCGGCGAGGCGGCGCGAGTTCGAGAAGACGATGGTGGAGCGGTGCGCCGAGATCAGGTCGAAGACGTGCTCCTCGACGTGCGGCCAGATCGACGCATGCCGCGGCGGGCCGGCCGCCGACCCGGACGTCTCGATCTCGGTGTTGGCCAGCTCGGCCATATCCTCCACCGGCACGACGACGCTGAGGTCCCACTGCTTGGTGAACTTCGGCTGGACCACGGTGACCGGTCGCTCACCACCGAGGAAGCGCGCCACCTCCTCGACCGGCCGGACGGTCGCCGACAGGCCGATCCGTTGCGCGGGCTGGGGGAGCAGCGCGTCCAGCCGCTCCAGCGTGAGCGCCAGGTGTGCGCCGCGCTTGGTGCCGGCGACGGCGTGCACCTCGTCGACGATCACCGTCTCGACGCCTCGCAGCGACTCACGCGCCTGCGAGGTGAGCAGCAGGAACAGCGATTCCGGCGTGGTGATCAGTACGTCGGAGGGCTTAGTGGCGAACCGCCTTCGCTCATTGGCCGGGGTGTCCCCGGAGCGCACCGCGACCTCGACGTCGACGGGCGCCTCGCCCAGCCGGCGGGCGGTCTCGCGGATCCCGATCAACGGGGCCCGCAGGTTGCGCTCGACATCGACCGCCAGCGCCTTCAGCGGCGAGACGTAGAGCACCCGGCAGCGCAGCTTCGGGTCGTCCGGCGCGGGAGTGGTGGCCAGTCGGTCCAGCGCCCAGAGGAACGCGGCCAGCGTCTTGCCCGAGCCTGTCGGCGCGACCACCAGCGCGTCCCGGCCCGCGGTGATCGCCTCCCAGGCCTCCAGTTGGGCCGGGGTGGCCGCCTCGAAGACGTCGCCGAACCACGCCCGGGTGGCGGGCGAGAAGCGGCTGAACGCGGTGGATCTCTGCACGCACCCCATCTTGCCGGGTCGCACCGACAGTTTTCGTCGGCAGGCACCGGGCGGCGCCTTGTCCCCGTCTTCTGGAATGATCAGCCGCATGAAGAACCGCGTGCGCACCGCACTCGTCACCGTGGCCTGTCTGCTCAGTCTGACCGGCTGCGTGAAGCTCGATGCCGACATCAAGGTGAACTCGGACGAGACCGTCTCGGGCACTATGCAGATCGGCGTCGACAAGCAACTGGTCGAAAGTAGCGGCCAGTCGCTCGACAAGGTGCGCGAGCAGGTCGATGCCGGGGTCAAGGAGACGACCACCGACGGCGTGACCTGCAAGGCCTTCGAGGACGACAAGTACGTCGGCTCGAACTGCCAGTTCGACAACGTGCCGTTCAGCAAGATGGGCAGCTCGACCGGGGACGGCGTCGGCTTCCGCAAGGACGGCGACAAGTTCGTCGTCACCATCAAGGACATGAACCTGGGCGACACCTCGTCGACCACGCAGCCGGTGGTCGACTTCAAGATCACCATGCCGGGCAAGATCGTCGAGCACGACGCTGGCGCCAAGGTCAGCGGCCGCACGGCGACGTACGACAGCCTGGACAAGCTCGGCAACGTCTCGCTGACGTCCGAGGCCGGCAGCAGCTTCCCGCTGTGGGCGATCATCCTGATCATCGTGGTGCTGCTGCTCGCAGTCGCCGCCGTGGTGTTCTTCGTGCTCAGGGGCCGCAAGAAGACCGCCCAGCAGTACCCGGGCCAGTACGGCGGCCCGTACCCCGGCCAGCCGCATCCCGGCCAGTGGGGAGGACCCCAGTACGCCGGCCAGCCGGGCCAGCCCGGTCCGTACGGCCAGCCAGGCCAGGGCCAGCCAGGTCAGTACGGCCAACCGGGCCAGGGGCAACCGGGTCAGGGGCAACCAGGTCAGTACGGTCAGCCGGGTCAGCCGGGTCAGCCGGGTCAGTACGGGCAGGGCCAGCCGGGTCCTTACGGTCAGCCCGGTCCCCAGGGGCAGCCACCGCAGTACGGGCAGCCGGGGCAGTACCCGGGTCAGCCGCAGCAGGGTCGCCCTGGTCCCTACGGTCAGCCGGGCCAGGGGCAACCGGGTCCCTACGGTCAACCAGGCCAGGGACAACAGGGCCCGTACGGTCAACCTGGTCCCCAGGGGCCGCCCCCGCAGTACGGGCAGCCCGGCCAAGGCCCCCAGCAGCCACCGCAGCAAGGCGGCTGGGGCCAGCCCCCGCACCAGGGCCAGCCCCCGCACCAGGGCGGGCCGCAGCAGGGCAGCCATCCCCAGGGGCAGCCGCCACACGGGCAGCCGCCACAGGGCAACCCGCAGGGGCAGCCGCCGCAAGGGCAGGCGCCTGAAGACAACCCCGAGGGGCAGCAGGGGCCTGAGGGCAACTCGCCGCAGCAAGGTGGCTGGGGTCAGCCGCCGCAGGATGACGGGCGGGCATGAGACTTACCGAATTCTGGAACCGGATGGACCAGGCTCTAGGGCCGGCCTACTCACGGACCTGGGCCGAGACCCAGGTCGTGAGCGGCCTCGGCGGCCGTACGGTCGCCGAGGCGCTGGCCCAGGGCGAGCACGCCAAGACCGTCTGGCGTGCCGTCTGGGCCCACCTCCAGCTACCGCCCAGCGAACGCTGAAGTTCCGTCACCTACCGCCCAGCGGACGCTGATGCTCTTTCAGTTGCCGCCCAGCGAACGCTGAGGTTCAGCTGCCGGCCAGTGAGCGCTGGGGTTCCGGCTCGGTGGCGGGGCCGTCGAGCGGTTCCGGGTCGCGCTTCTGGGCGAGCTTGCTCGGCCACCAGATGTGCCGCCCGATGTCGAGGCTGAGCGCGGTCACCAGCACGGACCGGACCACGATCGTGTCCAGCAGAACCCCGAGCGCGACCGCGATGCCGATCTCCGCGAACGCGACCACCGGCATCGTCGCCAGTACGGCGAAGGTGCCCGCCAGCACCAGCCCCGCCGAGGTGATCACCCCACCGGTCGCGGCGACGCCGATCAGCGCGCCGCGTCTGGTCCCGTGCACCTTCGCCTCTTCATGCACCCGGGTCATCAGGAAGATGTTGTAGTCGATGCCCAGCGCAACGAGGAACACGAACACGAACAGTGGCAGCGAGGGGTCGGCCCCCTCGAACCCCAGCACGTAGTTGAACACCAACGAGCTGATCCCCAGTGCCGCACCGAAGGACAGCACGACCGTTGCCACCAGCAAGACCGGAGCGAGCAGGGACCGGAGCAGCAGCGCCAGGATCAGCAGTACCACGGCCAGGACGACCGGGATGATCACCTTGTTGTCATGGTTCGACGCCCGCTGTGTGTCCAGCAGGATCGCCGTGCCGCCCCCGGCCTTCGCGTCTGCGCCAGGAACAGCGTGGACCGCGGCTCTGACCCGGTCCACGGTGTCCTTGGCTCCTTGGCTGTCCGCCGCATCCGTCATGGTGCCTTCGAGATACGCCAACCCACCGGCGGTTTGCGGGTCGGCGACTGAGGCGATGCCCGGGGTCGACGACATCGCAGTACGGACTGCTGCTGCCTGGTCCGCGTTGCTGACCACAACGAGTGGGTTGCCCGCGCCGGCCGGGAAGTGCGCTGCCACGACCTTCTCGCCGACCACGGAGTCCGGCGTACCTGTGAAGGACTGTTCGTTGGTCAGGCCGTTCGCGTCCAGCGTCAACATGCCGAGCGCGGCAGCCCCTAGCAGGACCGTGGTGGTCACCCAGGTCAAGCGAGGCCGTACTGCGATGCGGCGGCCGATGCGGCCCCACAGACTCGTCTCGGTGTGGTCGTCCGAGCCGTAGGTCGGCCGTAGCGGCCAGAACACCCAGCGACCACACAGGACGAGCAGAGCGGGCAGCAGGGTGAGCATGGCAAGCAGGGCGACTACGATGCCGACCGCTGCCACGGGACCGAGACCACGCGTCGAGTTCATCGATGCCAGTAGCAAGCACAGCATCCCCGCCACCACTGTCGAACCAGAGGCGATGATCGCCGGCCCCGAGCGATGCAGCGCGAAGGCCATGGCCTCGTGGCGGTCCTCATGCCGCCGGAGCTCTTCCCTGTAGCGGGCGACCAGCAGCAGGGCATAGTCGGTCCCTGCACCGAACACGAGCACTGTAAGGATGCCTGCGCTCTGTGCATTCACCGTCAGATCGGCCCTGGTCGCAAGTAGGTACACGACAGCCTGAGCAGCGAACAGCGCGACACCTGCTGAGATCAGCGGCAGTAACCACAGCACCGGACTGCGGTACGTGAGCAGCAAGATGATGATCACGACGGCGGCCGCGGAGTACAGCAGCTTGCCGTCGATCCCGGCGAACGCCTCCTGCGAGTCCGCAGCGAAGCCACCGGGTCCGGTCACGTGGAAGGACAGCCCGTCGGGACGCTCCGCGGCCACTCTGCGGATGTCATCGGCTCGCTCGCCGAGCACCTCCCAGCCGCCGGTCCCCGCGTTGATCGGCACGAGCACCTGCAGCGCCTTGCCGTCCTCGGACTGGATCGGCCCGACCACCTCGCGGTCGACATCCTCGAGCTGCCCGTACGCCGTGACGTGGTTCGTCACGGCCTGGCGGTCCGCCGGGGTCAGCCCGCCGGGTCGCTCGTAGACCACGACGGCCCAGTTCTCTTCACCCGACGAGAACTGGGCCGTCGTCTGCAGTACCTCGGTGGACTCCGCGTTGCCCGGCAACCAGGAGACAGCGTCGTTCTCCTGAGCGCCGGTCAGTTTGCTCCCAGGTCCGAAGGACACTGCCACCGCGACGATCCACAGTGCCAGCACTATCCACTTCGAAATCCTGCCGCACGGCAACGCCGCGAGCCGCCCCACTCCAGCCATCCCGAATCACGCCCCCTCGGGGGACCGTCCGCCCGCGCCATACGCCGGGTCATCGACGACGTATCCCCCTCGTTTCAGCCTGGCGGTTCGACCTTGAGCGAGTCAACGCGTTTTGAGTAGTACTGCGATCACCGTGCGCTAGACGGACCACCCGGTGCGCTCAGCCCATTCCTCGGCCGGCAGGTAGACCAGGTCGCACACGGGATCCTTCAGATCGGCGTACTCGCCCGTCGACTCCAACGGCAACCTC
>NZ_DASRXP010000616.1:0-4738 GCF_035687465.1 Kribbella sp. | reverse complement strand
CCCCTCATCGCCGGCGGCCTGGTCGCGGCCATGGTGTCCATGGTGCGCCGACTGCGTCGTAGCCGAGGTGAGCAGCGGCAGCAGTTGCGGCTGATTGCCCTGGCGGTGGTATTCATCGCCTCGAGCTTCGTCTTCCTGATCGTCGTCCAGCTGTTCAACGGCGGACAGCAGACGTGGATCGCGAGTCTCCCGCTGTTCGTCTCCTACTTCTGTCTGCCGCTGCTGTTCGCCGTCGCGGTCCTGCGTTACAGGCTGTTCGACCTGGACCTGATCATCAACCGCGCCGTCGTCCTTGCCCTGGGCACCATCTTCGCCGGGATCGGCTACACCGGCCTCGTGCTGGCGGTCGCGGGCCTCGTCCACACGCGGACGAGCGGATTCTGGCTGTCGCTGCTCGCCACCTCGCTGGTCGCCCTCGCGTTCCAGCCGCTCCGCCGGCGGGTTGTCCGGTTGGCGAACCGGCTCGCCTACGGGGCCAGGGCGCAGCCTTACGAGGAACTGTCCGAGTTCAGCCGTCGCCTCGCGGAGACCCCCTCGCCGACGTCGCTGCTGCCGGCTGTCGCAGAAGCGGCCGGGCGGGCTGTGTCTGCTCGATCTTCGACCGCGGTCCTGCAGGTTCCCGGCTCGGCCGGAATCTCCGCCGCGTGGCCCGGTCCCGCCGACGGGGCACCGGAGTACGAAGTGCCTGTCCGGCACGGTGGCGACGTCCTCGGCAGCATCGGCGTCACGATGCCGAAGGGGCACGGACTCCTGGCCGCGGACGAGCAGCTGCTGCATGATCTGGCCGACCAGACCGCGCTGGCGTTCCGCAACGCCGCGATGGAGTCCGAGCTGGCGGTGCATGTGGCTGCTCTGGATCGCACCACCGGCGCACTCGCCGAGTCCCGGCGCAGGATCATCGCGGCCGACGATGCCGCTCGCTGCCGGTTGGAGTCAGCGATCGCCCGGGACGTGCTGTCGCATCTCCAGCCGATGCCGGAGCGGTTGGCCGGCCTCAGCGTGGCCAGGTCGGGGACCGCCGCATCGGTCGAACTCGAGCAACTCGTCGACGAGACGAACACCGCGCTCGAGTCGTTGCGGGAACTGACCCGCGGAGTGTTCCCCACCCAACTGGCCCGTGCCGGTCTCGCCCGCGCGCTCCGGTCACAGCTGGCCAGGAGCGGTCTGGCGGCCACCCTGCACGTCGAGCCGTCGGCCGACCGGCGGTTCCCGGCCAGGGTCGAGGCAGCGGTCTACTTCTGCTGTGTCGAGGCGTTGCGGGCGGGATCCGCGGCTGCCCGGATCGACCTGCGGATGGTGGCAGGAGAGCTGGTGGTGGGGATCCGTGGTTTCGCCCGCGACCAGGTCGACGTACAGGCGATCGTCGACCGGGTCGAGGCGGTGGGCGGACGGCCGTGGCTCGAGGACGTGGGTCTGCTGTCCATCAACATTCCGGTCGGTATCGACGAGCCGGAGCCGGTGGCGGTGTAGCAACCGGCTCGGTCGCCGTGGGGTGGATGGGCTCAGTCGTGGCGGCGACCCACGCGGCTACGAGCAGGTCCGGGCCGAACGCTGCCTTGGCCAGGTACGACGCAGCGCCGCAACTGGAGACGTCGAACTCGTCCCGGTCGTAGGTCGAGAGCAGTACGACGACCGGCGGGTCGGCGTCCTGGGTGATCCGCCGGGTGGCCTCGATACCGTCGATGCCGGGCAGGTTGACGTCCATCAACACGAGGCCGGGGTGCAGCCTCGCGACTGCGAGCAGCGCCTCCTCGCCGGACGCGGTGGATGCGACGACGGCGAAACCGTCCGTCTCCGCGACGACGGCGGCGATCGCGCGACGGAACGGTTCCTGGTCGTCCACGATCAGAACGCGTACCTCGGCCACTTGTTCACCCTCCTGGCCGCCATCGTGGGTGATCAGTCACCGGCGGCGACAGGGTGCTGTCCTCCTGGAGTGGTGCGGTTGACCGCACCGGCGTCAGCGGCCGGCCGGTCCGCCGGTGGCTTCGAGGAAGGCGAGGACTGCCATCACGCGACGGTTGACGTCGGACTCGTCCGACAGGCCGAGTTTCTGGAAGAGCGAACTGATGTGCTTCTCGACGGCGCGGGTGCTCATGAACAGTGCCGTGGCCGTCGCTTCATTGCTGCGCCCGGCTGCGAGTTCCTGGAGCACCTCGCGCTCGCGTTCGGTGAGACGGGGTAAGGGGGACTGCGACTCCTGCGCCTTCCGCGCCAGCAGGCCCTCGACGACGCTGGGATCGAGAACCGAGCCGCCGCGGGCAACCTCGTACAGAGCCCGGATCAGTTCATCTCGCTGCGATACCCGTTCCTTCAGCAGATACCCGAGGCCGGCGACGCCCTCGGACAGCAGGTCGAACGCGTAGTCCTCCTCGACGTACTGGGACAACACGACGACGCCGGTCGACGGATGATCGGCTCTGATCCGCTTGGCGGCGTCGATGCCTTCGGTGGTGAAGGTCGGGGGCATCCGGATGTCGGTCAGGACCGCGTCCGGCCGGTGCAGCGCGACAGATTCCAGCAGCGACGCCGGATCCATGACCACGTCGACGAGCTCGACCTCAGCGGACTCAGTGAGCAATGCGGAGATGCCTTCGCGCACCAGGAAATTGTCATCCGCAAAGACAACTCGCAACGCCACACCTCACTGTAGGCCCGCCGTCCAGGCCTGTGCCCTTTCTCGGGCTTGGCTTACTCGGAGGCGCGGCGGAGGGCTTCGGAGAGGCGTTCGGCGGCGGCCATGACGGCGGGGGCGTGCATCCGGCCGGGCTGGCGGGAGAGGCGTTCGATCGGGCCGGAGACGGAGACTGCCGCGATCACCTTGCCGGAGGGAGAGCGGACCGGTGCGGAGACCGAGGCGACGCCTTGCTCGCGTTCGCCGACCGAGTGCGCCCAGCCGCGGCGGCGTACGCCGGCCAGGGCCGCTGCGTTGAAGGTCGCGTTGTGGAGGCCGCGGTGCATCCGCTCCGGGTCTTCCCAGGCAAGCAGTATTTGAGCGGCCGACCCGGCCGCCATGGTCAGCTGGCTACCCACCGGAACGGTGTCGCGCAGACCCGACGGACGCTCGGCAGCCGCGACACAGACGCGGTACTCACCCTGCCGCCTGAACAACTGGGCCGATTCACCGGTGATGTCACGCAGTCGCGCCAGCACCGGTCCGGCTGTCGCCAGCAGCCGGTCCTCACCGGCCGCGGAGGCCAACTCGCTCAGCCGGGGCCCGAGCACGAAGCGACCCTGCATGTCGCGCCCCACCAGCCGGTGGTGTTCGAGCGCGACGGCCAGCCGGTGGGCCGTGGGCCGGGCCAGTCCCGTGGCCGCTACGAGTCCGGCCAGGGTCGCCGGTCCGGACTCGAGTGCGGACAGAACGAGAGCTGCTTTGTCGAGAACGCCGACTCCGCTAGAGTTGTCCATGAGACGATATTGCCGTCTCGAATCGTGGAACGCAAGTCGCAAAATCGGACACCACCGGAGCAATGTGAGGTGGTAGGCGACCGAGTCGAACACCAGCGAACCTCAAAGGAGAAGTCTGATGGGTAGGACGTTGTCGGAAAAGGTCTGGGATGCGCATGTGGTGCGCCATGCCGACGGAGAGCCCGACCTCCTCTACATCGACCTCCATCTGGTGCACGAGGTGACCAGCCCGCAGGCCTTCGACGGACTCCGGCTGGCCGGCCGGCAGGTCCGCCGTCCCGACCTGACGATCGCGACCGAGGACCACAACGTCCCGACCCTGGACGTGGACAAGCCGATCGCCGACCTGGTGTCGAGGACGCAGGTGGACACCCTGCGCAGGAACGCCGAGGAGTTCGGCATCCGGATCCACACCCTGGGCGACCCGGACCAGGGCGTCGTGCACGTGATCGGCCCGCAGCTCGGCCTGACCCAGCCCGGCATGACCGTGGTCTGCGGTGACAGCCACACCTCCACCCACGGCGCGTTCGGCGCGATCGCCTTCGGCATCGGGACCAGCGAGGTCGAGCACGTGCTCGCCACCCAGACGCTGATGCAGGCCCGTCCGAAGACGATGGCCGTCACCGTCAATGGAGTACTGCCTGATGGTGTCTCGGCCAAGGACCTGGTGCTCTCGCTGATCGCGCAGGTCGGTACGGGCGGTGGCCAGGGCTACATCGTGGAGTACCGCGGTGAGGCGATCCGCGCGCTGACGATGGAAGCCCGGATGACGATCTGCAACATGTCGATCGAGTGGGGCGCCAAGGCCGGCCTGATCGCGCCGGACGAGACCACCTTCGAGTACCTGAAGGACAAGCCGCACGCGCCGCAGGGCGTCGACTGGGAAGCCGCGGTCGAGTACTGGAAGAGCCTCGCCACCGACGAGGACGCCAGCTTCGATCGCGAGGTCGTCCTGCGCGCCGAGGACGTCGCCCCGTTCGTCACCTGGGGGACCAACCCCGGCCAGGGTGTGCCGCTGTCGGCGACCGTCCCCTCGCCGGACGACTTCAGCACCGAGAACGACAAGGTCGCCGCGGAGCGCGCCCTGGAGTACATGGGCCTGACCGCCGGTACGCCGATGCGCGAGGTGCACGTGGACACCGTGTTCCTCGGCTCTTGTACCAACGGCCGGATCGAGGATCTCCGGGCCGCTGCCGGGGTGCTCGCCGGGCGAAAGGTTGCCCAGGGCACCCGGATGCTCGTCGTACCGGGATCGGGCCGGGTCCGGCTGCAGGCCGAGTCCGAGGGCCTGGACGTGATCTTCAAGGACGCCGGCGCCGAGTGGCGT
>NZ_DASRXP010000615.1:0-12768 GCF_035687465.1 Kribbella sp. | reverse complement strand
ACCGCCTGGTCCGTGAGATCGACGGTGCCTGGAAGCCGAACCAGTACGCGAACGTCAACAACCCGCGCTCCCACTACGAGACGACGGGGCCCGAGCTCTGGGAGCAGACCGAGGGCCGGATCACCCACTTCGTCGCGGGCGTCGGCACCGGCGGCACGATCAGCGGCACCGGCAAGTACCTCAAGGAGGTGTCCGGCGGGCGCGTCCAGATCATCGGCGCGGACCCGGAGGGTTCGGTCTACTCCGGCGGTACCGGCCGGCCGTATCTGGTCGAGGGCGTCGGCGAGGACTTCTGGCCGGAGACGTACGACAGGAACATCTGCGACCGGATCATCGAGGTGTCGGACGCGGACTCGTTCGCGCTCACCCGTCGGCTGGCCCGCGAGGAGGCCATGCTCGTCGGTGGTTCCGCGGGGATGGCAGCGGCTGCGGCGATCCGGCTGGCGAAGGAGCTCGACGATCCGGACGCCGTGATCGTGGTGCTGCTGCCGGATGGTGGTCGCGGTTACCTGACGAAGGTGTTCAACGACGACTGGCTGGCGCAGTACGGGTTCCTGGCGCACTCACGACAGGGGACGACGCTGGGCGAGGTGCTGGCCGGCAAGGACGGCAGTATGCCGGGCCTGGTGCACACGCACCCGCACGAGACGATCGCCGAGGCGGTCGAGATCCTGCGCGAGTACGGCGTCTCGCAGATGCCGGTGGTCCGGGCCGAGCCGCCGGTGATGGCGGCCGAGGTCGCGGGCGCGGTGTCGGAGCGGACGCTGATGGACGCGCTGTACTCCGGCAAGGCGCGGCTGGCGGACATGGTCGAGTTGCACATGGACCCGGCCCTGCCGTCACTGGGCGCGGGCGAACCCGTGGCCCGGGCGGTCGAGCTGCTGGAGAGCAGCGACGCCCTGATGGTGCTGGACGACGGCAAGCCGGTCGGAGTGCTGACCCGGCAGGACCTGCTCGGGCACATCTCCGTCGACTGACTAGCGGTCCACCACGGTGGGCACGATGGCGATCAGGACCGTGACGAGGATGCCGATCACGATGGCTGCTGTTCCGAGGATCTGAAGGATTTCCATACTTCAAGAGTCCTTCGGGTCGGTGCTCCGGACATCGGTCCCAGGACCCCTCTTCCCGTCCTCCCGTGGTCGCACCCGACGCGCCCCCAACTCCTCCTTAAGTTGCCTAGAGCAAGGGTTGCTCAGAGCAACAAAAACGGCGCCCTTGCGGGCGCCGGAGGTGAGGGCGGGGGTGCCGGGCGGCAGGACGATGCTCGCCCCGACGGCGCCGCCGATCAGCGGCGGCACGGCACTCGGTACGAGGTCGGCGTCGATCGCTGTCAGCGGTCGACGACAGTGGGGATGATGGCGATCAGGGCGGTGAGGACTACGCCGCCGATGATGACGGCTGTGGTGATGATCTGGATGAGGTCCATAGATCAATGGTCTGTCGGCGCGCGCTTCTGGACATCGGTCCTTAGGCCGGTTTTGGTCTCATCCCATGGTCGTACGCCGCACCGGGCGGCCTCCTACTGCGGTACTCAGTGCACCAGGACGAAATCGGCTGGGTCCAGGCGGCGGGTGCGACGCCAGTAGTTGAAGGTGAACTCCGGCCAGATCGTCGAGTTCCGGCCCTGCGCATCCAAGTACCAACTGTTGCAACCGGACTGCCAGACCGAGTCGTCGAGCTCGCTCTGCACCCCGCTGACGAACTGCTCCTGCGCCTCCTCGCGGACCTCCACGTACGACGCACCCCGTCGCCGGACCAGATCCAGCGCCTGCATCACGTACCTCACCTGAGCCTCGATCATGAACACCATCGAGGAATGGCCGAGCCCGGTATTCGGGCCGACCAGCAGGAACAGGTTCGGATAACCGGCCACGGTGATCCCGAGATGTGCGCCGATGCCGTTCCGCTTCCAGCTCTCCGCGAGGTCCACGCCGTCCTTGCCGAGGATGCGCATCCGCAGCAGATTGCCCGACACCTCGAACCCGGTGCCGAGCACGATCGTGTCGCAGTCCCGTTCCACGCCGTCCGAGGTGACCACGCCGGTGGGCGTGACACGGGTGATCGGTGTGGTGACCACCTCCACGTTGTCGCGGCTCAGTGAAGGGTAGTAGTCGTTCGACACGAGGATCCGCTTGCAGCCGATCTGGTAGTCCGGGGTCACCTTCGCCCGCAGTACCGGATCTGTGACCTGCTTGCGGAGGTGGCGTTTGGCCTGCAGTTCCAGGCCCTTCATCAGCTTCGGGTTGCCGGCGAAGCCCACGCCGCGCGCCTCGAGTCCCCAGAAGATGACGTCGCGGATCGCCCGCTGGCCGGCGGGGAAGCGCTCGTGCAGCCGACGCTCGCGGGGGCCGATCCCGCGGTCGGGCTTCGGGGTGACCCAGGGCGCGGTGCGCTGGAAGACGTCGAGATGGTCGACCTGCTCGGCGATGCGCGGCACGAACTGGATCGCGCTCGCACCCGTTCCGACCACGGCGACCCGGCGGCCGGTCAGGTCGTGGTCGTGGTTCCACTGCGCCGAGTGGAACGACGTACCGGCGAACGAGTCGAGGCCCGGGAGGTCGGGGAGCTTGGCCTGATGCAGGTTGCCCACGCCGGTGACGAGGGCCTGCGCGTCGATGGTCTCGCTGCCGTTGATCGTGACGGTCCACCGGCCGGTCGCCTCGTCGAACTCCGCGTCCGTGACCTCGGCGCCGTACCGGATCTTGTCGGCGATCCCGTACTTCGTGGCGCAGTGCTTGAGGTAGGCGAGGATCTCGTCCCACGGGGCGAACATCCTGGTCCAGTGCGGGTTCTGCTCGAACGAGAACGAGTAGAGGTACGACGGGATGTCACACGCGCAGCCGGGGTACGTGTTGTCCCGCCAGGTGCCGCCGAGCTCGTCGGCCGCCTCCAGGATGACGAAGTCCTCGCAGCCGGCCTGACGCAGCTTGATCCCCATGCAGAGCCCGGCGAACCCGGACCCGACGATGACCACCTCGGTCTGTCCCATGGCGGAAGGTTACCCGCGAGTCACCTTCGTGTCAGCGGTCTGTCAGCGGAGGCGGTGCAGGATCTCCCCGGCGTTCGGGATGACCAGGGTGTCCGGGTCGTTCTCGTACTGCGTGACGTCGAAGCCGGTGGGATCCAGGTAGCCGAGGTTGGCCCGGCGTACGACGTCTTCCGGGATTCCCGTGGCCAGGGTGACGTCGACGCGGCAGCGTTCGCCGTTGACCGGGTCCCAGGTGCCTGCGCCGCGGAGATGGGTGGAATGCGCGAGCACTCCCCAGTGGGCATCGCGGTACTGGTCCCAGTGGCCGAGGATGTAGTCGCGGCAGTGGTAGCCGATCTGCTCGATCTCCGGGTGCATCGCGGCCAACTCGGTCACGAGGGGCGAATAGATGATGACCTCGCCGCCGTCGGCCACGATCGGTTCCACCTTGTAGAAGCCCTTGGCGGCTGTCCAGATGTCCTGGTAGCGGGACGGCATCAGCGAGACGACGCGGCGTACGGGCTTGTCCAGGTAGCGAATGTGGGTCTCGGCGGAGACGGCGGCGGCCGCCTGCCAGGACGAGATGGTGTCGCCGAAAGCGATTGCGTGCAAGGCGTTGGTGCCCGACTGGGCGACGACGGACAGGGCGAGCTTGTCCGAGGGGATGAGCGCGGCCGCTTCGTCGATCAACGTGCGGACGGGGGTGTTGCCCGGCGTACCGATGATGCTGGCGCTGGTGATCAGGGCGCCGAGCCAGTGGGAGAGGTCGATGACCTCCTGGCCGGCGACGCCTGGGAAGAAGTACTTGTTGCCGCCGGAGAAGCCGACGACCTCGTGGGGGAACACCGGGCCGACCACCAGGGCCACGTCGTGCTCCACGACCGCCCGGTTGAGCTTCACATCGGCCGCTTTGTGCAGCAGTCCGTTGGAGATCTCGCCGACGCGTTCCGCGCTGATCGTGCCGAGGTCGACGAAGGTGTCTTCCTTCCACCACTCGTGATTCAGCACGGTGACGCCCGGATAGGGCCCGCCGAGGTGGGCCGCCAACTGGGACTCGGTCATCTCGGCATGGGTGCCTAGGGCAACGAGTATGGTGAGCTTGCTGACCCGGCCGGTCAACGCGGTGTGGACGGCCTTCAGCAGCAGGGGGAGCGGGCAACTCCGGGTGGCGTCCGGCACGATCACGCAAACGCTCCGGCCGTCCAGGCCGGCGGTCTCGAGCGAGCGCCGCACGAACGCGTCGACCTCGCCCTCGGTCAAGGTCTCTCCCGGTCCACCGAGGATCGCGGCTGGTCGCGCGGCTGTGACGCTCATACCCAGAAGCCTAGCTAGCAAGCGGTTGCGGCCAGGCGAGCAGGGCGGCTTCGGCGATGCTCTGGAGGTCCGTCCGGGTGGCGCCGTCGCGGGCCTGCTGGGACATGCCCTGAAGGGTGGCGCCGGTGAATACTGCCAGCGCGCGGGCGTCGGTGGTCGCGGGGAGGACGCCGGCGTCGATGTCTTCCTGAATCCGCTGCTGGACTTCCTCGACGTTCTGCCGTCGGATCGAGCGCAGTGATTCCTGGACGTCGGACGAGGCGGCTGAGGTGTTCTGTGCGGCGCTGATGATCAGGCAGCCGTACGGGTGTCCGTCGGCGGTGTATTCGACGGCCGCCTCGCGGAGGATCCGGGCGACGGCTTGCTGGGCGGTCGGTTCTTCGGCCATCGCCCGGGCGGCGAAGGCGCCGTACGTCTGCTGGTAGGTCTTCACCACCTCCTCGAACAGCGTCCGCTTGTCACCGAAGGCCGCATACAGGCTTGGTGGGCCGATGCCCAGCGCAGCGGTCAGTTCCGCGACGGAGGTCGCGTCGTACCCGCGCTCCCAGAACACCTGCAGCGACAACTCGATGGCTGCGTCGCAGTCGAACGAGCGGGGCCGCCCGCGCTTGGTCTCGATCATCCCGACATTGTATAGCGCTCGCTACAGATCTGATACGGTCTTTCTGTAGCGATCACTAGAGAAAGGTCTGGGGATGACCCGACTGCAGGGCAGGACGGCGCTGGTGACCGGTGGGAGCCGGGGGATCGGGCAGGCGATCTCACTGCGACTGGCGCGGGACGGGGCGCGGGTGGCGGTGCACTTCGGCAGCAACGAGGTGGCGGCGAAGCAGACCGTCGCGGAGATCAAGGCGGCCGGCGGTGACGCCTTCGCGATCCGGGCCGACCTCGGTGTCGCGGGCGCTGCCGAGGCGGTGTGGGCCGGCTTCGATGCGGAGGCGGACGGCCTCGACATCCTGGTCAACAATGCGGCGATCGGTGCGCGGGGAGGCTTCGTCGAGCAACGCCCCGAAGATCTGGCGAAGGTCTTCGCGGTGAACGTGCATGCGCCGTTCCAGCTGATCCAGCAGGCCGTTCCGCGGCTGCGCGACGGTGGCAGGGTGGTCAACATCTCCTCCGGCGTGACCCGGATCGCCTTTCCCGAGGACGTCGCCTACGCGATGAGTAAGGGCGCGCTCGACGTGATGACACTGGCCCTGGCCAAGGAATTCGGGCCGCGCGGGATCACCGTGAACTCTGTTGCGCCCGGCATCGTCGACACCGACATGAACCCGTGGCTGGCCGATCCGGTCGCGCATGCCGAGGCTGCGTCGTACTCGACCTTCAATCGTGTCGGCCGGCCCGCTGATATCGCCGATGTGGTCGCCTTCCTCGCCTCGGACGACGGTCGCTGGGTCAGTGGCCAGTACGTCGACGCGACCGGCGGCTCCCGGCTGTAGTCGGGTGAAAGCCCTTGGTAGGCGTGGATTTCGCGTCATCGTGAGGTAAGGCGCTGAGCCGTTGACCGGTCGCCGGGGCGGGAGCAGCATCGGGCGTGTCCACTGGGGAAGGGCTTTTCAAGGGGGAGTTCCCATGTCTGACACGATTTCGCGACCCACCGGTGCCCAGCGGGGCCGGCCGGACGGCTTCGGAGGGAAAGTACTGCGGGCCGGGGACCCGGCGTACGACGAGGCCCGGGTCGTGTTCAACGCGATGATCGACAAGCGGCCCGGGATGATCGCGCAGTGCGAATCCGCTGCCGACGTCGCGGCGGCGGTGAGGTACGGGGTCGCCGAGGGGCTGGAGATCGCGGTCCGTGGCGGCGGGCACAGCGTCGCCGGTTCCAGCGTGACCGACGGCGGCATCGTCATCGACCTGCGGAAGATGACCAGCGTCCAGGTCGATCCGGATGCGCGGCTCGCACGGGTCGCCGGCGGTGCCACCTGGGCGAATCTGGACAGCGCCTGTCAGCCGTACTGGCTGGCGACGACGGGCGGCCGGGTCTCGACGACCGGCGTGGCCGGGCTGACTCTCGGCGGAGGTTCGGGCTGGCTGGAGCGGAAGTTCGGGTTGGCCTGCGACAGCCTGGTGTCGGTCGAGCTGATCACCGCCGACGGGCAGCTCGTGATCGCCGACGAGACCAGGAACACCGAGCTGTTCTGGGCACTGCACGGTGGCGGCGGCAACTTCGGGGTGGCGACGTCGCTGACGTTCAAGCTGCGGCCGCTGACCTCGATGACGATCGCGATGCTCTTCTGGCCCGCTGACGCAGGTGTGGAGGTCACCCGCCGGTACCGCGATCTGATCGAGGCGGGT
Source organism: Kribbella sp. (assembly GCF_035687465.1). Taxonomy (NCBI): domain Bacteria; kingdom Bacillati; phylum Actinomycetota; class Actinomycetes; order Propionibacteriales; family Kribbellaceae; genus Kribbella; species Kribbella sp. The sequence goes on along the minus strand of NZ_DASRXP010000615.1, from coordinate 6,188 downwards.
GCGCCCGAGGAACTCGGCGGCGGCGTGTTCTATCTGACCGGCCCGCCCGAGGACTTCGTCCCACTGCACCTGCAGGGCGAACGGCTGATCGGTGTCGCCGCCCTGTACGCCGGTACGGAGGCGGAGACCCGGGAGGCCATCGCCCCGATGCTCGATCTCAACCCCGAAGGGATCATGATCGACGAGCTCCCGTACGTCGCGATCCAGTCCGCGCTCGACGATCCGCCGGGGTTCCGCAACTACTGGTCGGCCGAGCACCTGAACGAGTTCCCGGATGTGGCGATCAAGGCGTTCAGCGATCGCGCCGCCGAGATGCCGTACCCGTCGCCGTCGCAGCAGATGGCGGTGCCGTGGGGCGGCGCGGTGGCTCGTGACGCGAAGAAGTGGCCGCTGCCGCACCGGACCGCGGCCTGGGTGATCCATCCGTTCGGCGTGTGGGCCGACGAAGCCGATGACGAGCGCGGAATCAGGTGGGCGAAGGACGTGTGTGACGACCTGAAGCCGTGGGCGACCGGTGCGGTCTACCTGAACTTCATCGGGGACGAGGGGCAGGACCGGGTGATCGCCGGATTCGGTCAGGAGAACTACGACCGGCTGCGCCAGGTGAAGAGTGAGCTCGATCCGGACAACGTCTTCCACCTGAACCAGAACATCAGGCCTGCTTGATCAGCTCGGGCTCGGGGAGTGCTGGTCGGCTCGGTCTGGCCCATTGCACGGCGACGACGATGGGCAGGACGACCGCGGCGACCAGCATGGCCCGCAGGAGCAAGGACGGGAACGCGACCGACCACGGCCCTGGCTCCGAGGACGTGATCTGCTGCGCGGCCGCCAGGCTGACGGCGGCGAAGGTGATCGCCGCGGCCGCGGTCCCTCGACGTCGGGACCGCGCCCGCGTGCTGGGGAGCGGGCCGTAGGAACGGTCGAGCGCGGACACGAGGACGGCCAGCACCAGGAAATCGGAGAGCAGAGCGAGAACCACCCCGGGAATTCCGCCGAGGAAGATGAAGAAGACGCCGACCACGGCATAGACGCCGATCGCGACACCACCAGCGAAGGCAGCGGTCACCAGGTGCGTGATCCGCCGCTTGCGAAGGTCGATCGCCTCGTCGGACCGGATGACCCCACCGGTCTCGAACAGACACTTCGTGGCCAGGACCAGTCCGATCGCGACCGCGAGCGCGATCAGCACCGCGAGGACGGTGAGTACGGAGGATCTCGTCGGCGAGATGAACTCGTAGACCTGACCGTTGCCGAAGTGGCAGGTCGATCGAGGCGGGAGCCACTGGTTGGTGACGCTGATCCCGTAGTCGCCTCCCAGCCCGGCGATCCGCGCGCAGTCCTCGGACGGATCGAACCAGTTCGGGGTGGACATGGTCACCGTGATGGTCCAGGCCATTGCAGCGAGTAGTCCGAGGCTCAGCAACCAGTTCTTCGCGCGCATCGGCGCCCACCCTCTCATGCGACCTGAAATTTCGGGCACTGGTCAGTGATGGGCAACGAATGGTTCCTGACCACGGAGGAGCGCGGCAATCCCGCGACCTCCATCGACCGCGACGGTTCCTGGGTCGAGGGCAATCTGGTCCGGCCGCTGGTGCACGGCGCGCCCTATTTCCGGCGCCTGTACGACGAGTTGTGCCAACTGCGGTCCGGCGACCGGGTGTACTTCACCGACTGGCGGGGTGACTCGGACGAGGCGCTGTATCCGGACGGACCCAGTCTCGGAACCGTGCTCTGCGATCTCGCTCGCTCCGGCGTCGAGGTTCGCGGGCTGCTATGGCGATCCCACTCGGATCACCTGAGCTTCAACGCGCAGGAGAACCAGCGGCTCGGTACCGAACTCAACGAGGCCGGTGCGGAGGTGCTGCTCGATCAGCGGGTACGGCGGTTGGCCTCGCATCACCAGAAGCTGTTCGTCATCCGCCATCGTGGTTCGGCCGAGCGCGACATCGCCTTCGTCGGTGGGATCGACCTGTCGCACCAACGCCGGGACGACGCCGAGCACCACGGGGATCCGCAGCAGGCGCCGATGGATCCGCGGTACGGCGATCGGGCCCCGTGGCACGACGTCGCCCTGGAACTCCGTGGACCGGTGGTCGGGGATCTCCTCCGGACCTTCATCGAGCGGTGGGACGATCCACATCCGCTCGACCGACGCACGCCGTACCGGGTGCTCATCCAGCGGTTGGCGCGGATGCCTCGGCACACGTCGGAGCTGCCGGGGACTTTCCCGGATCCACCTGAGGCCGGGCGCAGCGCAGTACAGGTGCTGCGGACTTATGCGCACAAGCACCCGGGGTTCCCGTTCGCGCCGCGGGGTGAGTACAGCGTGGCGCGGGCCTATCGGAAGGCGTTCTCGCGGGCGCGGTCGTTGATCTATGTGGAGGATCAGTATCTGTGGTCATCGGTCGTGGCAGAGGGGTTGTGTGAGGCGCTCGAGCGGTCGCCGGAGCTGCGGCTGATCGTGGTGGTGCCGCGGTATCCGGACGCGGACGGGCGGATCAGCGGGCCGCCGGCGCGGTACGGGCAACTGCAGGCGATCCGGGCGCTGCAGGCGACTGCCCCGGACCGGGTCGGGATCTACGACCTGGAGAACGCGGCCGGAGTACCGATCTATGTCCACGCGAAGGTCTGCATCGTCGACGACGAATGGTTCACCTGCGGCTCGGACAACTTCAACCGGCGCTCCTGGACGAACGACAGTGAACTGACCTGCGCAGTACTCGATCCCGAAGTGGCGCGCTCCTTGCGCACCGAACTGTGGTCGGAGCATCTGGGTACTGACCCTTCGCTCGATCCTGTCGAGGGCTTCGACCAGTGGGCGCGAGCCGCCTCCGCCCTGGACGCCTGGCACGCCGCCGGCCGCATCGGGCCACGCCCGCCAGGCCAGATCCGCGCCCACAACCCCCAACCGGTGAACCGCCTCCAGACCCTCTGGGTCCGCCCCCTCTACAAACACGTCTACGACCCAGACGGCCGCCCCCGCCCAATGCGCCGCCACAACACCTTCTGAACTTCCTCAGAGGTCCTCGGTCGAAGTCGCTGTCTCGAGCGTGTGCAGGGAGATGTAGCGCTGTCGCTGAGTGAACGCGGATCCGCGGCCGTTCCCTCGGTGGGGGAGGTTCTGCGGGCGTTGGCGGTGGATCTCCCGGTCCGCGTAGAAGGCGATGCGCTCGACCTTCCGGAAGGCGCGACCCGGCTGACAGACGTAGGCGCGGCACTCCTCGTACAAGGGCCATGCGTTCTTCGCCGGCACCACGACCGTGTCGTCGAGCGCGATCGGCCGCTGCGCATAAACAGACATCGCCTGGCTTTGCCGCTCCAACCAACGTGCCGCGTCCGCACTGATGAATGATGCCAGTTCGATGACCTGGCGGATTTCGAACGGTACGTCGACGTTGATCATCGAGTCGTGATGGGCGAGCCGATTCCTGAACTTGCGGACTCTCTCCATGGCGGACGAGATCTGCTTGCGGCGTCCGGAAGAGTTCGGGAAGGCGTGTCGCAGGCTCTCGCGCCACAAGGCTTCGTACTTGGGTCCGAGCAGTCCGGACAGAAGCCGAAGGTCAGCCCGGCGACGATCTGGTGCCAGGACTCCTTGCCGAGAGGCCGTAGCCGTTCACGCACCGCTGCCACAGCATCGGAGACATGTTCTCCTCCGGGTGTCGGCAGGAGAAACCAGGGAATTCCGCACTTGTCCTCGCGGAAGTGGTCGCGAAGTTGTCTGTCCAGTGCGTTGCGAAGTAACACCTCAAGATGTCCGACGACCTCGAAGGCCGCGGCCGACGTACGAGCGCTCCACTCGTACAGCGTGAGGGCATCGCGCTGGCTGTCTCGAGCTATGCGGAGGTAGGGCGTCATCCTCGGTTCTGAGAGCATGCTCCAGACCGCGGGGACATTGTCGTCGACGTCAGGCACCGGGTGAAGTTATCGTTCTTTTTGAACGCCCCAGTGTCGCCTCTGATTCAAGCGCCTGGGGCTTTTCTCTGCCTGTCGGCCCTTTGCAGTTCAGATCAAGCTCCTGTTCGCGTGCCGGTGAATTCCGTTCGACAGGGTGAGGTGGGGGCGGTGGGATGGGGGGATGAGGATGCATGCCGACGAGGCTGAGATCGATGAGGGGCTGGTACGGCGGTTGCTGGCCGGCCAGTTTCCCGAGTGGGCCGGGCTGCCGGTCGAGGAGATCCCGTCGAGTGGCACCGTGAACGCGATGTATCGGGTCGGCTCTTTGACTGTGCGGTTGCCGCGGATCGTCGGTGGGGTGGAGGACATCGAGAAGGAGTACGAGTGGTTGCAGCGGTTGGGGCCGTTGCTGCCGGTCGAGGTTCCGATGCCGCTGGGGCTGGGGAAGCCGGCTGAGGGGTATCCGTGGCCGTGGTCGATCTATCGGTGGATCGATGGGGTCGTGCCGGAGTCGGGCTCTTTCGAGTTGGCCGGTGACCTGGCTGCTGTCGTGCGGGCGATGCGGCAGATCGAGTTACCGGACGGACCTGCGGCCTATCGCGGCGGTCCGCTGGAGACGCAAGACGCCGCAACGCGAGCGGCCTTGAGCGAACTGGAAGGTCTGATCGACACCCGGCTGGCGCTGGCGGCTTGGGAAGACGCCCTTGCCGGGGAGCCCGCATCGTCAACCGTCTGGGTGCACGCCGATCTGATGCCGTCGAACCTGCTGACGCGCGATGGCCGCCTCGCCGCCGTGATCGACTTCGCTACAGCCGGCCTCGGCGACCCCGCGTGCGACCTCATCCCCGCCTGGAACCTCTTCACCGCAGAATCCCGCACCTCCTATCGCGAGGCCCTCGACATCGACGACGCCACCTGGACCCGCGGCCGCGGCCGAGCCCTGTCAATGTCCCTGATCCAACTCCCGTACTACCGCCACACGAACAAGGGCATCGCCGCGACCGCGCAGTACACAATCGATCAGGCACTCTCGGACTTCCTAGACCTCAGCTGACCACAGCGAGCCGTAGGTGTGGGGTTTGGTGTGGGGGTGGGTGGTGTGGAGGAGGTTCCAGAGGAGGACCTGGTTGGCGGTGAGGATCGGGCGGCTCAGGTGGTCCTCGAGGGCGGTGATCACGCCGACGCTGCGGAAGCCGTTGCCTCCGATGAAGACGGCGTCGGCGTCGTCCGGGGTGTGGTTCGCGATCCAGGTGTAGAGCTCGGACGGGTGGATGCTCGCCTGGTTGCTCGGCAGCCCGCAGGGTGCGTGGTAGACGACGTCGAAGTCCTGGGACCTGAAGTATTCGGCGCCGAGGCTGTCTAGTTCGGCATCGAACCAGGGTGGTGAGACCAGGGCGATCCGCCGAGCGTCGACCACCCGGAGTGCGGCGGCCGCGGAGGCGCCTGTCGTGACCACTGGTACGCCTGAACTGCGCTCCTGCAACCGCTCGACCATCTCGTCCTCGCCGTCGACGCCGGTGACGTACGACGAACTGGTGAAGGCGATCCCGATCGCCGCGACAGGTGCGGCGGCGAGCAAGGCGACGGCGTCATCGATGGCCGGCGGCTGGACGAATGCCTCCACCGGCGCCAGCGGGATGGTCGGGTCCATCGCGCCACCCGCACCCATGGCGCCGAACGGCACCCGGGCCGCGTGGATCCGAACGCCCTCCGGTGCCATCGCCTGAAGCTCCGACTCCGGGCCGACGTCAGCGTGCGGCGTCAGAACCCCCAGCCGACACCGAACATCCCACCCATCCGGCTCCCACATGGTGCCTCCTCCTCCCACCTTAGAGACCCGCGGCCGGCCCAGCCAATGGCAAAGAGGTCACTCAAAGGCATCGGCCGGACGCTTGACGCATGCCCATATCGGAATATGATTGCGGGCATGGCACGGGCGGCGACGACGGCGGATGTGTTCAATGCAGTGGCCGAGCCCCGCCGGCGGCAGATCCTCGATCTGCTCGCCGCCGGGGAGGCTTCGGTGAACCACCTCGTCGAGCTGCTCGGGCTGACCCAGCCGCAGGTTTCGAAACACCTGCGGGTACTGCGGGAAGTGGGCGTGGTCGAGGTTCGTGACGAGGGACGGCAACGGCTGTACCAGGTGAACGGCCGGGCGCTGAAGCCGATCCACGACTGGCTGAAGGGGTACGAACACGACTGGTCGCAGCGGTTCGACCCGATGGACGAAGTACTGGCAGGACTCAAGGCTCAGGAGGACCGTGATGATGAGTAGCCGAACGGCGAAGGTG
>NZ_DASRXP010000614.1:0-12421 GCF_035687465.1 Kribbella sp. | reverse complement strand
TGAGGTTGACCCTCCCCCACGTGCCGGAGGCCGTCACGGGGACGTCGACTGCGCGCTGGTTGGGGTCGGACGAGTGGGTGGTCGAGGTGAGTGCCTGGAGCGAGGCGCCGGTGACGGAGGCAGGCCCGGCGTACAAGGCCTGGTGGCTACCGCCGAGCTTGAGGGTCGGGCTGACACTGGTGAAGGTCGGTCGGGTGATGCCTTTCTGGATGTACCAGGGGCGGTAGATCTCGAACCGTGATTCCACATAGCCGTCGGGCGCGTTGGTGCCCAGGGTGAGGACGGAACCGTCGGGTAGTTGCAAGCAGGTGCTGTGATACATCCGCGGCACGCTAGGACTGGCCAACTGTTCCCATTCGGTGCTGCCGTACGGAAGGCGCGCGGCCTGCAACCGCGGTTTGGTGTTGTGATCAGCACCGCCCGAGACGAACGTGGACCGGTCAGGCAGGACAGCCGCACAGTTGTCCATCGCCGCAGAGGCCAGATACGGACCGGGAGTGAACTTGGGCGCCGCCGCGTTCAGGTCGACGGTTGCCGTCGTTCCGGTGACGCCTGTCCCGCATCCTCCGCCGATCAGCATGACCTTCTGTGCCTGGGCGGGATAGAGCAGGAGGGTGCTCGCCTGATCCCTGCAGTCAGGGAACTGCAGACCAGGAAGCGGGGTCCAGGCGTTGGTCGTCGGGGTCCAGCAGCCCGGCGAGGCCCCCGCCCGGCCGCCCATGTTCGCGCCGGAGTAGCAGATAGTGCCGTTCTTCCGGAGTACGAGGCCGGCGTACAGCGGGAAGATCCGGGTGCCCGGGAGCGTCCTCCACTGGCCCGTGGAGGAGTTGTAGGTCTCGTTGACGGAAGCAACCTTGCCGGTGTCATCCAGCCCGCTGACGACGACAGGATTGCCGGTCGCATCGACTGGGCCGCTCGGATACCAGCGCGCCACGTTCATCAGGCCGGTGAAGGTGAACGTCTCGGTCACGTCGTCGAACGCGTAGGTCTCACGGATGCCGGTGTAGGTCACATCCTTCGTCCCATACCGTCCGGTGCCGCCGAAGAAGAGCACCCGGCCGTCGCTCAGGTGCGAGTGGCCGGAACACCACAGGTCGACGTCGGTCGGCATCGGGATCTCGCGGGGACAAGTCCCCGGCGTGGCCGGATCCCAGAGCCAGGTCTTGAAGACCTTCTGCTCGAAAAGCGACTCGTTGTACCCCGACCCGGCCGTCATCAGGACTTTCCCCGTCTTGGTCAGGCTGGCGTGGATCGCGTTGACCTTGAGGTTGTCCACGGTGCAGTCGGCGACGACCGACCAGGCTCCGCCGGTCCCCGGGATGAGTCCGGCCGCCTTCGGCCCCGCGCGCACCGGCTCCTTCTCGGCGTCGGTGTAGACGTGGTCCTTCGAGTACGCCCCGTTCGGATCGGTGAGCATCCGGCTGACACACGCACCGATTTCCGCGGCCGGCGCCGTGTTGCAGGTAATGCCCCGCGGCGTCACGGACTGTGATGGTCCGACAGGCGCGACCGCGGCTGTCGCGACGTCGGCAGTCGACGCACCCGCCCAGGGAACGAGCATGGCGATGGCAGCAAGTACTCCGACCCACGCATTCCTGCGTGCAGAGAATGAATTCCTCACAACGGCAAGGCCCCCCAGCCCCAGCGGCAGCCCGCCTCACACGGTTGCCCTCAACCCGCTACATCGCGGCAACCCGCCATTCGTTACATCTCGTCACCAGACTCACTCTTGTAACATCACTCTGGTGCTCTCCGTCATCGCGATCGCCATCGTCCTCAGCTGGCTGATCGGTGCGAACCTGCCCCGCTGGGGTCGGACCAGGACGTCGGTCACGGATGCGGATCGAGAGGGCGTGGTCCTGTACTGGCGGCCCGGCTGTACCTACTGCATGAGGCTCCGCACGCGCCTGCGATTCACCCGGTTGCAGTACGTCGAGGTGAACATCTGGAGAGTCTCCGAGGCGGCCGCATTCGTCCGCTCGGTTGCGGACGGCAACGAGACGGTGCCGACCGTGACCGTGGCCGGCAGAACCATGGTGAACCCGTCGAAGCGCCAACTGCTGGAAGCGGTCGAAACGTACGCTCCGCAACGCCTAAGCCACCCACCGAAACCAACCGACGGCCACACCTGATCGAGAGCCCACCACGCATCAGCGGGTTAGCGGGTCAACTGGTGAAGGACTCCGGGCCGAAGCGGCCCCACGCGATGAAGGCGGCAACGGTGAGCAAGGCCACGTTCACCACGACCACCTGGGCCTCGTGACGACGGACGTGTGTGACGATCGCGCCGACCATCAGCAGCACCAGACCGACGGCAGCCCACGGCACCAGTACAGGCGCGATGTCGACGACGGCGGGCAGGATCAGGCCTACCGCGGCCAGGATCTCGAGGGCGCCGATAGCCTTGACGGGGCCGGCGCTGAAGTCTTCGACCCACGCCCAGCCGGAGGCGGCCAGCTTCGCCTTGGGCTGGATCAGCTTCTTGACGCCGCCGGCCAGGGCGGCCGCAGCCAGCAGTCCCGCGATGATCCACAGTGCGACGTTCAAGGGGTTCTCCTCGTTGTGTTCACTGGATGTGTTCACCAGTACGACGGCAGAGACCCGCAGAATGTCAGGCGACGGGCAACCTCACATTCCGGGAGGCTGTCTCGTCAGACTGGTGAGGGGAACTGCGAGCGAGGGAGCCGGTGACACCATGACGACGCGATCGGGGCCAGGAGACGGCCGGTCTGATCCGAGTCTGAGCGCGATCATGAGTGAGCGGCGGCAGCTGATCAATGTCGCGTATCGGCTCCTGGGGTCCCTGGCCGACGCCGAGGACGTAGTACAGGAGACGTATGCCCGCTGGTATGCCATGACCCCGCGGCAGCAGGAAGCCATCGAAACCCCGGGCGCGTGGCTGACCAAGGTCGCCAGCCGGATCTGCCTCGACCTGCTCGGCTCGGCCCGCGTCCGGCGGGAGAACTATGTTGGCGAATGGATCCCCGAGCCGCTGCCCGATGGTGCGGAGTGGTCAGGCGGTACTCCGGCCGACCCGGCCGACCGCGTCACGCTCGACGAGTCGATCAACATGGCCTTTCTCGTCGTCCTCGAATCAATGACCCCGGCCGAGCGCGTCGCATTCATCCTCCACGACGTGTTCCGCTATCCGTTCGCCGAAGTCGCCGACATCGTCGGCCGTACGCCGGCGGCCTGCCGCCAACTCGCTTCCTCGGCCCGCCGACGCATCACTTCCTCGCAGGCTCCCGCGACTCCGACAGCCCGGCAGGCCGACATCGTCCGAGACTTCAAGCAGGCCTGGGAAGCCAAGGACATCCAGGCCCTCATCGGTCTCCTCGACCCCAACGCCACGGCAACCGGCGACGGCGGCGGTCTCGTCACCGCAGCACTCCTCCCGGTCGAAGGCGGCGAGCAGATCGCCCGGTACTACGTAGATCTCGCCGAACGCGCCCGCGACCTGACAATCCTGGAACGCACAGTCAACGGCCAACCCGGCCTCATCGCCCAGCACGAAGGCGTCACCGTCGTAGTCATCGCCTTCGACATCACAGCCAACCGAATCAAAAACATCTGGGCAGTCCGAAACCCCGAAAAACTCCGCCCCTGGACAACCTGACGCCCTTCGATCCGCCGTACGCGACTGCGCCGAAGTCGACCTATGACAAGCGAGATGCCCTATGTCGATTTTGATGGGTGACTCTCTTCTGCTGATCTGTTACCTCTGCCGGTCCGGGCCCGTCATCACCTATGACAGGACCCAGAACGGCGAAGGGAATTCATCATGACTGAGAACACCGAGGTGATCGTGATCGGCGGCGGATACGCCGGCGTCATGACTGCCAACCGCCTGACGCAGCGCGACGACGTGACAGTGACTCTGATCAACCCGCGACCGAGCTTCGTCGAGCGGATCCGCCTGCACCAACTGGTGACCGGATCCGACGACGCGGTGGTCGACTACAAAGACGTCCTGGCCGACGGCATCCAACTGGTCGTCGACACCGTGACACGGATCAACGCTTCCGAGCGCAGCGTGACCTTGGCGACGGGCGGCACGGTCAACTACCAGTACCTGATCTACGCAGTGGGCAGCAGCAGCACCGACCTGGGCGTGCCCGGAGCGGCCGAGTTCGCCTTCCCGATCGCGACCCTGGAGGAGGCCGGGCGGCTGCAATCGGTTCTCGCCGCCGCATCCGAGACGGCCGCTGTGACGGTTGTCGGCGCCGGTCCGGCCGGCATTGAAACCGCTGCCGAACTGGCGGAGGCGGGCCGTCCAGTGACCCTGGTCTGCGGCGGACAGCTCGGGCCGTACCTGCATCCGCGGGGTCGACGCTCGGTGGCCAAGAGGCTGGCCAAGCTCGGAGTGACCGTACTCGACGGCCCCGGCACGAAGGTGACGACTGTGACCCGCGATGCCGTGCACCTCGCTGACGGCCGGGCGTTGAAGAGCGGAGTGACCATCTGGGCCGCTGGGTTCAGCGTGCCGGACCTGGCGGCGCGCAGCGGGCTGAGCACCGACTCCTCGGGTCGCCTGCTCACGGACGAGACACTGACCAGCGTGGACGACGGGCGCATCATCGCGGCCGGGGATTCGGCGGCACCGTCGGACCTGCCGTTCCGGATGGGCTGCCAATCGGCGGTACAGCTCGGCCCGCAGGCCGCCGAGACAGTGCTCAGCCGGCTAGCGGGCGAGCAGCCCGCGACCGTCACCGTGGGCTTCGCCGGACAGTGCATCAGTCTGGGGCGCCGCTCCGGCATCTTCCAGTTCTCCCACCGGAACGACGCCGCGATCAGCGTCTACCTCGGCGGCCGCCCGGGCGCGAAGCTCAAGGAGATCGTCTGCAAGAGCACCGTCTGGCAGCTGACCTACGAGGCACGCAAACCCGGTAAGCACACCTGGTGGACCAAGGATGGCAAACGCCAGCAACTGCTCCAGGCCAAGCACGACCAGGAGCCGATTTCCCTCGGTGCGGAACCAGCCTCCAGCACGCGGTAGACGTGGAGACATGCGGTTGAGTCGGCGGAACATGGTTCATCCGCCGACCCGCCGTTTGACTGAGATCATGAACAACACACCGGGGTACTGGGGCGGACCGGATCAGAACCGGCCGCCCGTAGCGCAACCATCTGCACGACAAACGTCTACTGCTCTGCGAGTCCCGCTGCTCGTGGCCGCCATGGTCACGACCGGACTGATGGCAGGGATGTTCTTCGCCTACTCGTTCTCGGTGATGCCGGGGCTGGCTCGCGTCGACGACCGCACCTTCGTCGTCGCGATGCAGCAGATCAACGACGCCACCGTCGAGAGCGTGACCTTCCAATTCACCTTCAGCATCGCGCTCGTCCTGCTCGGAGCCGCCGCGGTCGTGCACTACCGACTCGGATTCCGTACTGCGACCTGGTGGATCCTCGCGGCGCTCTCCCTCTACGTCGTTGCCTTCGGCATCACCATGGCCGTTCACATCCCGTTGGTCGAGGCGCTCGACGCAGCCGGAAACCCCAGCCAGGAAGAACTTCACTCCGTCCGGACCGACTTCGAGGATCCCTGGAACAGCGCGCACACCACCAGAACCATCACCGGCGCTCTCGCCCTCGCCTGCCTCGGCCTCGCCGGATCCGCCCGCGCCAGGTCGCCATGGCAGAATCAGCCAAGTGCTGATCGGGATGCTTGGACCATTCGAGGTTCGTACGGATGAGGGCATCCTCGCCGACGTGCCGGGCGCCCGGCTGCGCGCGCTGTTGATCGCCCTCGCCCTCGAACCGGGCCGCGTCGTCCCGAAGGCGACGCTGATCGACTGGATCTGGGGTGAGTACCCGCCCTCCGACGCGACGAATGCCCTGCAACGCTTGGTTTCCCGGCTGCGGAAGGCACTGCCGGACGGCATGGTCGAGGGCGGCACGGACGGCTACCGGTTGACGGTGGAGCCCGACGCGATTGACGCCGTACGGTTCGAACGCCTCGTCGGCCAGGCCCGCAACGACGATGATCCACGGCGGGTGAAGCTGCTGCGCGAGGCCCTGGCGTTGTGGCGCGGTGCGGCCATGCAGGACGTCGGCTTGCAGGACAGCGAAGCGTTCGATGCGGCAGCCACCAGGCTCGAGGGACTGCGGCTGACTGCCCTGGACGATCGGTTCGAGGCGGAGACCAGCCACGGGCAAGGTGTGGAACTGGTCGCGGAACTGACCGACCTGGTGGCCGCCTATCCGATGCGGGAACGGCTTGTCGCTGCGCTCGTCCGTGCCCTCGCTGCGGCCGGTCGCGACAGCGAGGCACTGCTCGTGTACGAGCGAACGAGGGAAGCCCTGGCCGATGCGCTGGGGGTCGACCCCTCACCAGAGCTGTCCGCAGTGCACGTCGCGCTGCTGCGAGGTGAGTTGGGGCGGCGCGAGGTTGACCGGAAGACCAACCTGCGGGCCGAGCTGACCAGCTTCATCGGCAAGGACGCTGATGTCGCCGCGGTCCGCGAACTCATCGACGACCACCGGCTCACCACCCTGATCGGACCGGGCGGCTCGGGAAAGACCAGGCTGGCCACGGAAACCGCGCGCACGCTGCTCGGTGACTGGCCGGACGGGGTCTGGTTGGTGGAGCTCGCCCCCAGCGGCCCCGACGGCGACGTGGCCCAGGCTGCGCTCACCGCACTCGGCCTTCGGGACTCTCTGCTCGGCTCGTCATCCAGCGCGGACCCGGTGGAAGGGTTCATCGCCGCCGTTCGCGACCGGGAGGCGCTGCTGATCCTGGACAACTGTGAGCATGTGATCGAGGCGGCCGCGGCCTTCGCCGATCGCGTACTCGGGGGATGCCGGCGGCTGCGGATCCTGGCGACCAGCAGGGAACCGCTCGGCATCACCGGCGAGGCGCTGTGGCACGTCGAGCCCCTGGCGGTGCCAACCGGCGCCGGCCCCGCCGAGATCGCGTCCTCGCCGGCAGTCCGGCTGCTGCGCGACCGGGCTGGCGCGGTGCGCAAGGATCTCGGGGTCGACGAAGCCACGTTGTCGACGATGGTGCGGATCTGCCGGGCGCTGGACGGGATGCCGCTGGCGATCGAGCTCGCCGCGGCCAGGTTGCGCACCATGACCATCGAGCAACTCGCCAACCGGCTCGACGACCGGTTCCGCCTGCTGACCAGTGGTAGCCGTACTGCGCTGCCGCGGCACCGGACGCTGCGCGCGGTGGTCGACTGGAGTTGGGAGTTGCTCACCGACGCCGAGCGGACAGTGCTCAGCAGGCTGTCGGTGTTCTCGGGCGGTGCGAGTCTGGAGGCGGCCGAGAGCGTCTGCCTCAGTGATGCGGTCGAGCGGAGCGAAGTACTGGAGTTGCTCACCTCGCTGGCCGAGAAGTCGCTGCTGGTCACCGCCGGCGACGGCGCCCCGCGCTATCGGATGCTCACCACGATCAAGGAGTACGCCGCGGATCGGCTCGCCGAGGCGGGAGAATCCGAGCGGGCCCGGCTGGCGCACCTCGCCTACTTCACCGAGCTCGCCGAGACCGCGGAGCCACATCTGCGCCGCTCCGAGCAACTGGAATGGCTCGCCACGCTCGCTGCCGACAACGACAACCTCAGTACTGCGGTGCGCGGGGCGATCGCCTCCGGTGACGCACAGGCCGCGATGCGGCTGGCAGCCGCGTGCGGTTGGTACTGGTGGCTCGGCGGGCGCCGGACCGAAGGCCTCGAGTTGCTGATCGCGGCCGGCAACCTCCCGGGCAAGGCGAGCGATGAGGTCCGGGCCATGACGTACGGGCTGGTGGTGCTCTACGTGACGTCCAGTCGGGGCGACGAACACCTGGGCGCGGAATGGATCCAGAAGGCGTATCGGTTCAGCCAGCTCAGCCAGAGCGACCACCCGCTGCTGGGATTCTCGATCCCGCTGGAAGCTCTGCTGCGGGCGCCGGAGGAAGCAGTGACCGCGTTCGGGGCGTTGCTCGAGAGCGTCGACCCCTGGGTCCGCGCCACGGCTCGCTGGCAGGTCGCGAAGATGCAGATCGTCTTCGGCCAGGGCGGCCCCGAGGCGGAGGCCCAGGTGGTGCAGGCGCTCGCGGAGTTCCGGGCGCTCGGCGAACGGTTCGGGATCTTCTTGACCCTGTCCGAGCTGGCGTCCCTGCTGGCCAGGCGGGGTGAGTTCGCCGCTGCCTGCGAGTGCTACGAGCAGACGATCGGGCCCCTCACCGAAGTCGGCGCCGTCGAGGATGTCATCGAGGTGCGCACCCAGCAGGCAGTGCTGTACTGGCTCAACGGCGACCTGGACGCCAGCGCAGCCGCCATCGCCGACGCCGAGCGGAGCGCCGAAGGCGTCACCTGGCCGTACGCTCTGGTCGACCTGGCGCTCGCCAAGGCGGAGCTCGCTCGGCTGGGTGGCGACGCCGACCAGGCCCGCCGTCAACTCGGCCTCGCGACCACCCTGCTGGGTGATGCCGCGGAACAGCCGAACCTCCGCGCGGAGATCCATCACCTGCGCGGCTACCTGGCCGACGACGTCCGGGAGTCCCGGACCCATCGCGTGGCTGCCTGGCAGGCGGCATCCGAGGCAGGAGCCCCGGTCACGATCGCACCGATGCTCATCGGCGTCGCGGACCTGGCCCTCCGCCTCGAGCAGTACGAACAAGCCGCGCGGTTGCTGGCGGCCGGCGACCACGTCCGCGGTACGCCGGATCGCTCCCACCCGGATGCCATCAGGATCGAGCGGGACGTACGACGTCACCTCGGCGAGGCGCGGTTCGCCGAGGTGACGCAAGAGGGTCTGGAAACGGACTGGTCTCAGTTGGTCGAGGCCACCTTCGCTCTCTGAGAGCTCAGCCGGCCGCGCGCTGAATGGTGATGTCACCATGCCGCGTGCGGGCGAAAACCGAGACCTTGTCGTCGGACGCGCCCGCCTCTGTCGGCGAGGAGACGAAGTTGTGCACCGCTCCTCGCTCGCTGTCGACGTCGATGGAGGCAACGGTGCCCTCGCTGATGCCGACCTCGATGTTGCCCGAGGCGTTCCGCAGCTTCGCCCGGCCCGCTGTCATCCGCCCGATCCGAATGGCACCGCTGGAGGTCTCGGCGGTGACATGGCCGTCGGCGCGGTCGATGTCGAAGTCGCCGCTGGCGCTGTGGAGATCGAGGTCGGCCGCGGCGTGGCCGATCCAGGTCTGCCCGCCCGAGGTCGAGAACCCGACCGCACCGTCGACCTCGCCGATCCGCAGCGTGAACGCCGATCCGTCGATGTCGGCACGTCCGGCGACGTGCCCGATCGCGACCTCACCGGAGGAGACGCTCGCCGTCAATGCGTCGATGCGGTCCAGCTGGACCTGACCCGATGCCATGTGCAGCTCGCTCGCGCCCAGTGCGCCCTCGGTGTTCACCTCCGAGTACGCCAGGTGCGCGACCAGGCTGGAGCCGGTGGGCAGGTCGATAGTGATGGCGACCGAGCCGTCCTTGTCCCCCGGGGTTTTCGTTTTGACCGACAGCTGGCCGTCGGCGAAGTCGACCAAGGTGTTCTCGGCAACCTTGACGTCTTTCCGGTTCGCGGTGTCGATGGGTTCGACCTGCACCACGGTGTCGGTCCGGTCGCTGGCAGTGACCCGTACCTGAGCTCCGGCGACCTCGACGGTCGCGGCGATCGGCCCCGGCGTGGCGAATGTAGGCATGATGACTCTCTTCTTGGCTCTTGAGTGATCCGTTGGTGGAGGGTTCAGCCGACCTAGCCGGTGAAGCTGCAGCGTCAGCCCGAGCATGGTTCTGACAGAGCCGCTAGCTGATCTTGCGCCGGTAGACGCGCATGGCCAGGACGTAGCCGAGCACGAGGAAGCCGAGGCACCAGGCGAGAGCGACCCAGATGTCGTTGCCGACCGCCTGCTGCGCGAACAGGGCCTGGATCGTGTTGACGATCGACGTGACCGGCTGGTTCTCGGCGAAGGCGCGCACCGCAGCCGGCATGGTGTCCGTGGGCACGCAGGCCGAACTGATGAACGGCAGGAAGATCAGCGGGTACGAGAATCCGGCGGCACCGTCCACAGACTTCGCCGAAAGGCCGGCGAGGACTGCGATCCAGGTGAGTGCCAGGGTGAACAGCGCCAGGATTCCGGCAACAGCGAGCCAGGCCAGTGGACCCGCCGAGGTGCGGAACCCCATCAGGAGGCCTACCAGCACGATGATCACGACCGAGAGCGCGTTCGCGACCAGCGAGGTCAGAACATGCGCCCACAGCACCGACGATCGTGCGATCGGCATGGAGTTGAATCGCTCGAAGATGCCGCCCTTCAGATCGGTGAACAACCGAACGGCGGTGTACGCGATGCCCGACGCGATCGCGATCAGCATGATTCCCGGCAGCAGGTAGTTGACATAGTTGTCGGTGCCTGTGTCGATGGCCCCGCCGAAAACGTAGACGAACAGCAGCATCATCGCGATCGGGGTGATCGCGGTGGTGATGATCGTGTCCACGCTGCGGAAGATGTGACGCATGGAGCGGCCCAGCAGGGTGGCCGTGTCTCCGAAGAAGTGTGTGGTCATGACTGGTCCTCGTCCGTGCCGTCGTTCCCCACGAGCGCGAGGAAGATGTCTTCCAGGGTCGGCTGCTTCTCGACGTACTCGACCTTCGCCGGTGGGAGCAGTTGCTTCAGTTCGGCGAGAGTGCCGTTCGCGATGATGTGCCCCTGATGGAGGATGGCGATCCGGTCTGCGAGTTGCTCGGCCTCGTCGAGGTACTGCGTGGTGAGCAGAACCGTGGTCCCCTGCCGGGCGAGCCCCTCGATGACCTTCCACACCTCGATGCGCGCCTCCGGGTCGAGCCCTGTCGTCGGCTCATCGAGGAAGATCACCTTCGGCTCCCCGATCAGGCTCATGGCGATGTCAAGGCGACGGCGCATGCCTCCGGAGTACGTCGACACCTTCCGCGCACCCGCCTCGGTGAGGCTGAAGCGTGCGAGCAGCTCATCCGCCACCTGGCCAGGGCCGTTCAGATGCCGCAGCTTGGCGACCAGCACCAGGTTCTCCCGACCGGAGAGGATCTCGTCGACCGCGGCGAACTGCCCGGTCAGACTGATGGACTCCCGAACCCGGAGCGGGTCCGCCGCGACGTCGAATCCGTTGACGGTGGCGGTGCCGGCGTCTGATTTCAGCAGCGTGGAGAGGATTCTCACGATCGTGGTCTTGCCGGCTCCGTTCGAGCCGAGAAGGGCGAAGATGCTGCCCGGCGCCACCTCGAAGTCCACGCCCCGCAGGACGTGCAACTCCTTATAGGACTTCTCTAGGTTCTGCACCAGGATCGCAGGCTCGCGGTCCCGCAGCTCTGATGCTGCAATCTCTGAACTGGTCATGTGAACAACCATCGAGGCCGCCCCTGACACGCCTCCGCCACGCCCCTGACACGGCCCCTGACACGGTGTTCTACCTCGTAGCGGACGCCGGCCGGTAAGCAATCCGATCCAAATCACATTGCTTACGTCGTTGCGCTCCTGGAAGCCGGCATGGCTGCGACCATCGACGCCACAGCAGTCTTGGCGCGAGGCGCGCAAGCCGCGCTTCGGCCAAGCATGAGGAGGATCGCGTGCGAAAGATACCGAAGAAGTCGTTAGGTCTGATGCTGGCCGCCGGCGCACTGACAGGGGTGCTGGTCGCCCCGAGTACCGCGAATGCCGCTGTCCAAGTTACCTGCGGCATCACTGTGACCTACACCCTCTGGAAGCACATCCCCGACACCGCGACCTGGACCCGTGACTGGAAGTGGACCTTCAAAGGCTGCGCAACCACCCCCGAGCGTCGCAAGGTGATCGTCAACAACGGGCCTGACAGCTCCTGCAGGTCGATCGGGTACGGCGTTATCTCCACCTACAAGTCAACGGAAAGCAACACCCTCGGCTACCACACCAATCAGTACGAGAGAACCGCCGCCTGCTAGGAACGGCAACCGCACCTCAGTGGCGGCCACGCCCCTGGCCGCCACTACGGACTCTGGGATTTTCCCCGCCCGCGAGTCTTCGGTGCGAGAAAGCTGCTCTCTCAGGACGAGAAGGTGCGGGCGGCGATCAGCAGGGCCTCACGCATCGCCGCCTCGAAGTCCCGGGTGTCAGCGTCGGCGTGGTCGGTGTTGAACGCGTAGTGCTCCTCGGCCACCCGCAGAGCAGTGGTGAGCATCGCGGCCTGCACAGTGACGGCCAGGTCGGGGCTGGGCAGCCCGGCGCGGCGAGCGAGCGCTTCAGCGTACGCCGCCTCGGCGTGCCGGTGCGCTTCCAGCCACACCGCACGCAGACCCGGTTCGGTCCTGGTCAAACGCACCAGGTTCAGCATCGTCGTTCGATCGGCGATGTTCTCGTGCAACCCGATCGTGTCGAACACCTCGGCCATGGTCTGATCGCTGCGCCAGGACTGCAAGAACCGCGCGATGAGCTCGATGCAGCCGGTCAGCAGGGGGGTGACGCAACTGTCCTTGGTCGGAAAGT
>NZ_DASRXP010000613.1:0-18163 GCF_035687465.1 Kribbella sp. | reverse complement strand
AGGTCGGGCCGGCAGACCGACAACCGCCCCCACGGCCGAGGTCGGGCCGGCAGACCGACAACCGCCCCCACGGCCGAGGTCGGGCCGGCGGATCGACAACCGCCTCCGCGGGGACAATCCACCGGGCGCCGCCAGCGGGGTGCCCGCCTCGAAGGTCGGCTCAGAGACTCTGGAGCAGTATTTCGCGAGATGACGCTGATTTTCAGTTTCGGGGGCGCTGAGTGCTCGATCGTGCGCGCTCTGCTGTGTCAGGATGCCGCCCATGAGCACCCCCGCCGACTCCGCTGAAGCGACGGAATCGACCGCCACGACGGCAGATCCCGAGCCGCCGGCCGGGCCTCCACCGGCGGCTAGCGAGGGGCCCGGGGACAAGGAGTCGATGGGGTCGTCGATCGCGTTCACGGCGACCTTGGTCCTGCTGGTCGGGCTGGCCTTGTTCGGGCGGCGGATCTTCGCCGGGTTGTTCACCGATGACGGGGTCCGGACCTGGGCGACGATGTTCGTGGGCGTCACGGTCCAGGCGCTGCCGTTCCTGGTGCTCGGCGTACTGCTGTCGGCCGCGCTCACCGCGTTCGTCCCCGCGTCCTTCTTCGCGAAGGCGCTTCCCAAGCACCCAGCCCTCGCAGTACCGGTGGCTAGTTGTTCCGGTGTGATCCTGCCGGGTTGTGAGTGCGCTTCCGTACCGGTCTCGGCCGCGCTGATGAACCGCGGCGTCACCCCCGCCGCGGCGATCGCGTTCCTGCTCTCCGCACCGGCCATCAACCCGGTCGTGCTCGCGTCCACCGCGGTCGCGTTCCCGGGCCAGCCGAAGGTCGTGATCGCGCGGGCCGTCACCTCGCTAGGGGTCTCGATGATCCTCGGCTGGTTGTGGCTGTTGACCGGCAAAGGCTCGTCCTGGCTGAAGATGCCGAAGAACCGGCACGCGGAGGGCACTCGCAAGACCGAGGTCTTCCGGTCGTCGATGCTGCACGACTTCCTGCACGCCGGCGGATTCCTGGTCGTCGGTGCCGCGGCTGCCGCCACGCTGAACGTGGTCGTCCCGCGCGAGTGGCTCGATCACGTGGCGAGCAACCTGCTGCTGTCGGTCGTAGTACTGGGACTGCTGGCCGTGTTGCTGGCGATCTGCTCCGAGGCGGACGCGTTCGTGGCCGCCAGCCTGACCCAGTTCTCGCTCACCGCCCGGCTCGCGTTCATGGTGGTCGGGCCGATCGTCGACGTGAAGCTGATCGCGTTGCAGGCCGGGACGTTCGGGCCGAAGTTCGCGGTCAGGTTCGCCCCGGCCACCTTCGTGGTGGCGATCCTGTCCAGTCTCCTCGTCGGATGGTGGTTGCTGTGAAGCGCAACGTGGCCGGGCTGGTCGTCGTCTTCGTCGGGGCTGCCATCGTGCAGCTCGCGACCTCCAACACCTATCTCCGCTACGTGAAGCCGGGGATGCGTTGGATGCTGCTCGCGGCCGGCGCGATCCTGATCGTGCTCGCCGTCGCCGATGTCCTCGCCGACACCCGCAAGAAGCCCGCCGATCACGATCACGCAGACGACGGCCATGGGCACGGAGGTCTGCTTCCCCGGGCCGCCTGGCTGTTGCTGATCCCGGTCTTCGCCCTGCTCGTGGTCGACCCGCCCGCGCTCGGCGCCGACGCGGCCCAACGGCAGTCCCCCGTGGCCGCCAAGCCGATTGCCCCGAAGGGCAACTCCTTCCTCGCGGACAGCGCGCAGAGCGACACCCCGGTCGCGTTGGCGGTGCGGGACTACGCCGTCTGGGCGGTGTGGGAGAAGGACAGCATGAAGGGCCGGAACTTCCAGCTGACCGGATTCGTGACGCCGGGCAAGAACGGCAACTGGTACGTCTCCCGGATCGGCCTGACCTGTTGCGTCGCCGACGGTACGGCGTTCATGGTCGAGGCACGCGGCCACGCCGCACCGCCGAAGAACCAGTGGGTCACGGTCACCGGCGAGTGGGCGGAGCCGACCAAGCGGGCGGACGGTGACGTCGCCGCTCTGACCGTCACCGGGGTGACGAACGTGACGCCGCCGGCGAACCAGTACGAGTGAGCACTCCGCAATCGACAGCCGACCTGCTCGAGGCCGCCTTGGCGTCTGGCCTGGTCCGGCGGATCACGGTGCAAGCCATGCCGCCGATGATCAGTGCGGCGGCGATCGCCTGCCGGCCGCCGACCGCCTCGCCGCGGAGTACCCAGGCTGCGGCCATCCCGATCACCGGGACCAGGAGGGAGAAGGGCGCCACCGTGCTGGCGTCGTACTGGCGGAGCAGGAAGCCCCAAACACCGAAGCCGAACAACGTCGCGGCGAAGGACAGGTAGGCGATCGCGCCGATACCGGTCAGGTCGATGCTCCGCAACGCCTCGACGTCGGCGTGCGCGCCTTCGGTCAGCAGCGACAGCGTCAGCAGCGGGAGTACCGCGACCGCGCTGACCCAGACCATGAAGCGCAACGTGTCCTGCGGCTTCGCGTGCCGGGTCACGATGTTCGACACTCCCCAGCACCCGGCCGCGGCGATCACCAGCACAAGCGCACCGAGCGGCGCCGCCAACCCGCCGTCGAGCACGATCAAGACGATGCCGCCACACGCGATGGCGATGCCCAGCCACTGGGTCCGCCGTGGACGCTCCCGCAGTACCAGTACTGCGAAGAGCAACGTGAAGATCACCTGGCTCTGCAGCACCAGCGAGGACAACCCGGCCGGCACACCGTGATCCATCGCGATGAAGAGCAGACCGAATTTCGCGACCCCGAGAGCCAGGCCGACCGCGATCACGTACCGCCAGGCGACTCGTGGCTTGCCGAGCAGGAAGATCGCCGGAACCGCCGCGAAGAAGAACCGCAGGGCGGAGAACAACAGTGGCGGGAAGTCCTCCAGGCCGATCTCGATGACGACGAAGTTGACGCCCCAGACGACCACGACAGCGAGTGCCAGGAGCACGTGACGAGGGTTCATGCGGTCCAGTCTGGGTTGATCTACAGTTAAGGACCAGCGCAGATTGCTGTGGCTGACACTGTAGGAGTGCTAAATGATCGATCTGGGTCGTCTCCGGGCGCTTCATGCCGTCGCGACCTACGGGTCGGTCGGAAGCGCGGCCGACGCGCTCGGCTACACGCCGTCGGCGGTCTCGCAGCAGCTGGCCAAGTTGGAGAGGGAGACTCGGACGGTCCTGCTGGAGAAGCGAGGACGGGGTGTCGTTCTCACAGACGCCGCTCAACAGCTCGCGGCCACGGCCGCACAGGTTTTGCGGCTGGTGGAAGAGGCCGAGCTGACGTTGGAGGAACAGCGCGGCAAGGCTGTCGGCGAACTTGTACTCGCTGCATTCCCGACCGCGGCTCGCGGTTTGCTGCCGGCGGTGTTGCCACGCCTGATCGACGACAATCCGGCTCTGCAGGTACGGGTGTTCGAGACTGATCCGTTCGAGGCCGTCGCCGCGGTCAACCGAGGCGAGGTGCATGTCGCGATCGTGCACGACTGGCACAACACACCGCTCACCCTGCCGGACGACCTCTCGCGGGTGAAGCTCGGAACCGACCCCGCCGACGTCCTGGTCCCCGCCTCGCATCGCTTGGCCGGCAAGGAATCCGTGATCGCCACCGACCTCGTCGGCGAACGCTGGATCTGCCAGCCGGTGGGGTCGATCTGCCACGAATGGTTGGTCCGGACCATGCGCAAGGCCGGGGTCGAACCGGAGGTGGCGTACTCGGTCGCGGAGTACCAGACCCAGCTGGCGATGCTTGCCCGCGGCATCGGGATCGGCCTGCTCCCCCGACTCGGCCGAGGACCTCTGCCCGACGGGGTGGTCGCAGTACCGCTGCATCCGGCACCGAGCCGGCGCCTGTACGCCGTCTGGCGCACCGCCACCGCCCGCCGACCCGCCATCGCGGTCACTCTCGCCGCCCTCAAGGCCGGCTGGGCCTCCCGCGACACGGCCTAGCGCGGGAGAACGTTCCGCCAGGCGGGAATTCTTCGCTCACCCTTCGCGACCGATTGACAGCGGTCCGCATCGCCGCTAGGTTCCGGGAAATCTATTAGGAAACCTTCCTAATCATAAGCGACCCCACTTCGTCCCCGCCCCGACGCAGTAGGAGGCAATCCGCGATGACCCGCTCCCGATGGTTCGCGCTGGCATCCAGCGCCTTACTGGCCGCAACGGCCCTCGTCACGACCGGCGCGGCCACCAGTTCCGCCGCTCCCGTCCGCTACGAATCCGAATCGGCCGCGATCTCCCAAGGCGTGGTCGAATCCAACCACGCCGGCTTCACCGGCACCGGGTTCGTCAACTTCGACAACGTCACCGGCAGCTCGGTGGAGTACACAGTCACCGCGCCGACTGCCGGCCCGTACTCCCTGACCTTCCGCTACGCCAACGGTACGACGGTCAACCGCCCGGTCGACGTCGCCGTGAACGGCGCACTGGCCGCGGATGATCTGGCGTTCAACGGGACCGGCGCCTGGACGACGTACCAGACCGTCACCGCCAGCGCGACACTCGTTGCCGGTGCCAACAAGATCAAGACGACGGCGGTCACCGCCAACGGCGGCCCGAACGCCGACTCGCTGAGCATCGACAAGGTCACCGCGGCCGGTACGCCGGTGGGGATCAACGGCCAGCTGCACGTCTGCGGCACCAAGCTGTGCAACCAGTACAACAAGCCCATCCAGCTGCGAGGGATGAGCACGCACGGCATCCAGTGGTACGCCAACTGCATCAAGACGGCATCGCTGGACGCACTCGCGACCGACTGGAACGCCGATATCCTGCGCATCTCGATGTACGTGCAGGAAGGTGGCTACGAGACCAACCCGCGGAAGTTCACCGACCTGGTGCACGGCTACATCGAGGAGGCCAGCAAGCGCGGCATGTACGCGCTGGTCGACTGGCACCAGCTCGACCCGGGTGACCCGAACGCCAACCTGGCCATGGCCAAGACCTTCTTCACCGAGATCGCCGACCGGCACAAGAGCAAGACGAACATCATCTACGACATCGCGAACGAGCCGAACAACGTCAGCTGGGCCGGCATCAAGTCGTACGCCGAGCAGATGATCCCGGTGATCCGGGCCAAGGACTCCGACGGCGTGGTGTTCGTCGGGACGCATGGCTGGGCCTCGCTCGGCATCTCCGACGGCCGGACCGAGACCGACATCATCAACAACCCGATCAACGCGACGAACCTCATGTACACGTTCCACTTCTACGCCGCGTCGCACCACGACGAGTACTTCAACGCCCTGTCCCGGGCCGCGGACAAGATCCCGTTGTTCGTCACCGAGTTCGGCACCCAGACCTACACCGGTGACGGCGGCAACGACTTCACCTACTCGCAGAAGTACCTGGACTTCCTGGCCAGCAAGAAGATCGGCTGGACCAACTGGAACTTCTCCGACGACTTCCGCTCCGGCGCCGTCTTCAAGGACGGCACCTGCGCGGGGAACTCGTTCACCGGTACTTCGGTCCTGAAGCCGGCCGGCGTCTGGGTCCGCGACCGGATCCGCACACCTGACGACTTCCCGACTAGCTGACGTGGAGCCGCCGGCACCTCCAGGTCCGGGGGCGACGGCGGGCCGCAGTGCGGGCTAGTGCCAGTGGGATGGGCGGCTGACTGACGGCGGCAATTTGGTGGCCGTGTCGCCGCGGGCCGCGTTGACCTGGGACTGCGTGACGAAGAGTGCGCCGGTGAGGTCTGCGCCGCGCAGATCGGTGTCGCGGAGGTCGGCGCCGATCAGGTCGGCCTTGCGGAGATCGGCGTCACGGAGGTCGGCACCGATCAGGTAGGCACCGCGAAGGTTCGCCGCACTGAGGTCGGCCGCGCGGAGCTTGGCCCCGATGAGGTCCGCACCGCGGCGTTCCTTCTTCTTGTTCTGCCGGCCTCGGACGAGATCGCTGGTCTGCCGCAGCAGGACGTCGACAGCTTGTCGCTCTTTGGTCAGGTCGACCTCGGCGACGTCCTGCAGGGTCAGTTGCTCGACGTGCTGCATGCTCTTCTGGAGCTCTGGATGTAGCGGAGCAGTCTCTGGTCGCTCGAGCGCGTCCGCCAGATACCAGAGCAACTCGTGAAGCTGCCGCATGATCGGCAGCGCCTCGAACATCTTCTGACCTGGTTGCTCACGCCAACTCTGACCCGCCTGACGGGAGATCTTCTGGCCGGCACCGAAGCAGTCGTAGACCGTGCAGCCCTGGAAGCCCTTGGTTCGCAGCTTCTGGTGGATGCCGCAGCGGAAGTCTTCGTCCAGGTTCGGGCAGGGCTCACCCGCGGCCTTGTCGATCGCGAAGTCGGCCGACTTGGAGAACGTCAGCGCTACACAGCAGAGGCCGAAGCAACTACTGCAGTCCGCGCGTAGATCCTCTTTCAGCACTGCCGGGGAGATTGTTAGTTCTGCTCGGCCGCGGTCTGACCGGTACGGCGCCAGCGGATCCCGGCCTCGATGAACTCGTCGATCTCGCCATCGAACACCCCGCTGGTGTTCCCCGACTCGTACAGCGTCCGAAGATCCTTGACCATCTGGTACGGGTGCAGCACGTACGACCGCATCTGGTCACCCCACGAGCCCTGCACGTCACCGCGCAGCGAGTCGATCTCGGCCCGCTCCTCGGCCTTCTTCAGCGCGAGCAGCTTCGCCTTCAGAATCACCATCGCGCTGGCCTTGTTCTGCAACTGCGACTTCTCGTTCTGGCAGGAGACCACCGTGCCGGTCGGGATATGGGTGATCCGGACCGCCGAGTCGGTGGTGTTGACGCTCTGACCACCCGGGCCGGACGACCGGTACACGTCGATCCGCAGCTCGTCCTCGGGTACGTCGATCTCGTCGGTCTGCTCCAGCACCGGGACCACCTCGACCGCGGCAAACGAGGTCTGCCGGCGGCCCTGGTTGTCGAACGGCGAGATCCGGACCAGCCGGTGCGTGCCGGTCTCGACGCTCAAGGTGCCATACGCGTACGGCGCCTTGATGCCGAAGGTCGTCGACTTGAGGCCGGCCTCCTCGGCGTACGAGGTGTCGTAGACCTCGGTCGGGTAGCCGTGCCGTTCGGCCCAGCGCAGGTACATCCGCTGCAGCATCTCGGCGAAGTCCGCGGCGTCGACGCCACCCGCGCCGGAGCGGATCGTCACCAGCGCCTCGCGCTCGTCGTACTCGCCGGACAGCAGGGTGCGGACCTCGAGCGACTGGATCGCCTTGGTCAGCGAGGCGATCTCTTTCCCCGCCTCGGCCAGACTTTCGGCGTCGTTCTCCTCGCGGCCGAGCTCGATCAGCACGGCGATGTCGTCCATCCGGCTGCGCAGGTTGGTGACCCGGTCGATGTCGGCCTGCAGCACGGACAGCCGGGAGGTGATCTTCTGCGCGTTCGCCTGGTCGTCCCACAGATCGGGCGCGGCGACCTTCTCGCCCAGCTCGGCGATCTCTCCACGCATCGCGCCCAGGTCGAGTACTTTCTCGATCGAGGTCAGGGTTGCGTCGAGTTGCTTCAGGTCAGCGTCGAAATCAGGTCCAGCCACAACCAAGCAGACTACCCGCTCGGCGTCGTAGGCCGGAATCAGCGCAGCACTCGCCCTGCCTCGGTCAGCGGAGCGAGCCCGCGGCGGAGTACGGCGAAGACCTCGTCGATCGCCTGCTCGAGGGCTGCGGCGGTGGTTTCGGGCTGGACCTCGGCGGGGTTGTCCTGCACCTGGCGGGCGAGCTCGGCTTCGAGGACCTTCTGGGCAGCCGCGTACTGCGCCGCGATCAGGTGCGCCAGCAGCGGGGTGAGCTGCGGATCACGCTCGTGCAGGGCCGCGACGATCAGTTCCTCCATCTCTTCGGCGTTCCGCCTGCGCCGGGCCAGCAGCGCCGGACTCTCCTCGATCGTGCGGCTGAACGATGCCCAGGTCGCCAGCTGGCCGGCCTCCAGCCGCTCGCGGAGCTGCTGCCGATAGTGCAGTCGCAGCGCCTCGACGACGTCATCGCCCGGAGCCGCCGCCCGGATCGCCTCGGCCGGCCCGGTCCACCAGCCGGTCTCGTCGAAGAACAGATCTTCCTTGGTCGGGAAGTGGTTGAAGACGGTCTGGACAGCCACATCGGCCGCTTTGGCGACGTCAGCCACCGTGACCGCATCGAAGCCGCGGTCGATGAAGAGGCCGGTGGCCACGTCAGAGATCGCCTGCCGCGTCTGCCGCTTCTTCCGCTCCCGCCGGCCCTCTTCGATCTGCCCCTCCTGGATCTGCCCCTCCTGGATCTGCCCCTCTTGGATCTGCATGGACAGAGCGTAGAGGAGATGTTTTACTTCATCCATTGTTGTAGTCACTACATCTTTGGAGTTACTCCATGACGATTCTCATCACTGGCGGTCGCGGCAAGATCGCCCGTGCCGTCCAGGCCGGCCTCAGCTCCCGCGGCCGTGAGGTCCGCGTCGCCAGCCGCGAACCCGCCGAGCTCCCCGGCGCCGTCGCCCTCGATCCCGCCGACCTTTCCTCCTGGTCCATCGCCCTGAAGGACGTCTCCCAGGTCTTCCTGTACTCCGATCCGTCCACCGCGACCGTGTTCGTCGAAGCGGCTGAGGCTGCCGGCGTCCAGCAGGTCGTGCTGTTGTCGTCGCTGGCGTCGCAAGCCGACAACCGGAATGCCGCGGCCGACCCGCATTCGGCTGCCGAACGGGAGATCCTCAGTGGCTCCTTCGCGACCACGCTGTTGCAGCCAGGCACCTTCATGACCAACGCGATCTTCTGGTCGTACCAGGTCCGCGCTACCGGCCAGATTCGGCTGCCCTACCTCGAAGCCGAGGAGGCGCCGATCCATGAGCAGGACATCGCGGACGTCGCGATCAAGGTCCTGCTGGACGGACCCGGCAGTACGCACGACGGCCGCGCCTATCCGATGACCGGTCCGGAGTCGATGACCCGGCGGCACCAGATCTACCTGATCACCGAGCTCACCGGCGTACCGATCGAGCCGGTCGACCTCACGCCGGACCAGGCCCGCGAGGAGATGGCGAGCAGCATGCGCAACCCCGCACAACTCGAATCCCTGATGTCCTACTGGGCCTCCCGCGTCGGCAGCCCACATCCGATCGAGCCCACCGTCGAGCTCGTCACCGGCCACGCCGGCCGCACCTTCGTCACCTGGCTGAACGACAACCAGACTGCCTTCAAGTGAGCTACGGCAGGATCGAGTCGATGTAGCCGCCGTCTACGCGGACGGCGCCGCCGGTGGTGGCCGAGGCCTGCTCAGAGCTGAGGTAGACGACCATGTTGCCGATCTCCGTGGGCTCGATCAGCCGCTGGATCAGGGAGTACGGCCGGTGCTCCCGCATGAACTGGCGTTGCGCCTCGTCCCACGGCAGATCGTCGCCCACCAACTCGCGGGCGAAGTCCTCGACACCCGGGGTGTGAGTGGGGCCGGCCATCACGGAGTTCACCGTCACCCCAGTGCCGGCCGCCGCCTTCGCATAGCCGCGCGTCACGGCTAGCAACGCGGTCTTGGTCATGCCGTAGTGCACCATCTCCAGCGGCGTCACCACCGCCGAGTCGCTCGCGATGTTCATCACCCGGCCGAACCCGCGCTCCATCATCCCCGGCAGGTACATCCGGATCAGCCGGACGGCGGAGAGCACGTTCACCTCGAAGTACCGGCGCCACTCGTCGTCGTCGATCTCGAGGACCGGCTTGGCGCCGAAAATGCCGAGGTTGTTCACCAGGATGTCGAGCTCACCGGCCTCCGCCTGGAGCGACTCCGCACCTTCGGCCGAGGCGAGGTCCGCCGCGATCGGAACCACCACCGCGTCCGGCAGTTCCTTCGTGATCCCGGCCGCCGCCTGCTCGGTCTTGGCCTGGTCGCGCCCGTTCACCACCACGGCCGCACCGGATCTGGCCAGTTCGGTGGCGATCGCCAGCCCGATCCCCTGGCTGGATCCTGAGACCAGAGCCCGTCGTCCCGTCAGATCGATTCTCATCCACCCATCGTGCCCCAGCGCCCCACCACGCTCATCCCGGCACGCGCCCGACTCAGCGAATCGGTACTACGGCTGCCGCGGAAGAGCCGACCTCCGCGCTCCCTTCCCAGCCAGGTGGTTCGAACGGCAGATCCACCGCCGAGGAGAGCTCGACGGTCACCGTCGTACCGTCGACCGAAGCCGACCAGTCCAGCCCGGTGAAACGGTTGCTCGCATCAACAGAATCCAGGTACTCCGCGGTCAGGCGCTGGGCTTCCTCGGGATCGATCCGGGCATTCTCGCCGGTCCCGAGATCGGCCTGCGCGTAGATCGCCGCGAGTCCGTTGGCTGCGGCAAGCACCGCTCCATCCGCCGTGGCGTCGAGACTCCTCCGGACCAGGAACACCTTCGAGATGTCCGTGACGACCACGATCAGCATCAGCACGATCGCCGTGAACCCGATGATCAACACCGTCATCTGGCCCCGCTCGTCCCTGCGCCTGAGCCTGGACCGCCTGGACAGCTGGGCTGGGTTGCGGTTCATCCGGTGCCCTTGGCTTCGCGGTAGTCGCCGTACGGTTCGGTGTGGGTCGCGCTGATGTGGATCGCCGGACGTTCCCCTCCGAGCGCGTCCGGGATCAACGGGAGTGGGACCTCGGCATTGAGCTCGACCGTCACGGTGGAGCCGGGCTCGAGACAGGCTGGGTTGCAGGTGATGCTCAGCTGGCTCGGCTCCAACTCCAGACCCTGGTCCTTCATCGCCAACCGGGCGGCTTCGAAGGCACGCGTCCGCGCCTCATCCTCCGAGAGACCGGCCGGCACGATGATGAAGGCACGGCCGGCCGCGCGGGTCGCGGCAGTCGCCCCGTACGACGCTCGCTGGACGTCGAACACCCCGAGCATCACATAGACCAATGGCACCAGCAGCAGCAATGCAAGCCAGGAGAACTCCACCACAGCGCTCCCCTGCTCATCCCTGCAGCGACCGGTCTGAGCGGGCTGGTCGCGGCCGCGCAGGATCATTCGCCGGTTTCCTTGATCGCGTGACCCTCGACGGCGAAGTCGATGCCCGGACCCCACAGCCCGAGCGGCGGCATGTGCGCGTTGACCACCACTCGCACGCCGGGTTGCCCTTCCACATCCACCGCCTCGGCTTCCACTCCGTCGATCAACTCGTCGCGAACCACCCCGCCGATCAACTCACGGGTGCGTGCTTCACCATCCGCCGGTTCACGATTCAGTACTGCGGCGTAGTGCGCGCCCTCGGACGCCGCAGCGGTCACCGTGTTCCGGATGTACAGGAAGAGCCCGACCTGCAGAACGCCGAGGAACAACGGCACCACGAGCATCGAGACCAGCACGAAGTCGACCACCGCCGATCCGCGCTCGTCCCGCCGTCGGCTCATCACTTGTTGGTGACTGAGTCCAGTGCGTCTTCGAGCATCGTCTTCAACTGCTCCTCGGCGACCAGCCAGATCGCCACCACCAGCCCGGCGGTCATCACGGTGATCAGCACCCAGCCGGGCACATCGCCGCGTTCCTTCTCGGCTGGTCGTGGCTTCATCACCAGCAGGAACAGTCTCGTCAGCAGTAGGGACATGGCCTCTCCTCAATCATCCGGCGATCAGCCGGATCCCGACAGCGCCCGGATAGAAGGCGAAAACGATGGTGACCGGCAGCACCAGGAACACCACCGGGATCATCATGGAAACTTCCTTGCGAGCGCCGGACTCGATCAGCTCGCGCCGATTCGCCTCACGAATATCGCCGGCCTGCGCCCGCAGTACGTCGGCCAGGGGTGTGCCGCGCTCGAGCGCCACGGCGAGCCCGTCCGCAAACCGCGACAAGGCAACCAAGCCGGTGCGGTCGGCAAGTGCGTCGAGAGCTCGCACCAACGGTTCGCCCGCGCGAGTCTCAGCCAGTACGCGCTTCAACTCCTCGGACAGCTCACCTCGGCAGGACCGAGCCACCCGGTCGAGCGCCGCCGCCGGACCCTCCCCAGCCGCGACCGACAACGCCAGAAGCTCAGCCACAGTGGGAAGTTCGAGCAACAGCCGTCGCTCGCGCCGCCCGACCTGCGCAGTCAGGTAAGTGTCCCGCGACAACACACCCAGTACTGCGAGCAGTCCACACAGCGCGAGGAGTCCCACCGGATTTCCCAGCCCGAAGGACAACAAGATCAACGCGAACAGCAACCCAACGCCGAATCCCGCGGCTCCCCACAGCACCTGCTCGATCCGGAACTCTTCGACAGTGCGATCGATCCCGGCCCGGGCCAACCGGCGCCGGATCGAGACCGCGCCGCCGAGGATCCGCTCCAGCCGGGCCGCCCCGGCGCGCAGCGTCGGCCCGAACAACCGCACGAACGCGTAGAACGGCGAGGCCGAGTCGACCACGCCGAGGAACACGTCGGAACCGCCGATGTCCCGCAGATACGGCCCGATCCGGTCGTCCACGGAGGGCTTTCGCAGGAACGGCAGCCGGCGTACCACCAGCAGCAGGCTCGCTCCGAAGACGCCGCCGAGCAGAGCGCCGAGCACGGTGGGGTTCATCGCAACACCCGCTCAGGCTCGGGCAACCGGCCGATCCGCAACATCAGCCGGTACGCGATGACGCAGACGGCGGCACCGATTCCGATGATCAGGGCGCCGACCGGCGAGTTGTAGCGCTGGATCACGTCGCCCTGGAACGAGAGCAGGAGAAGGACGAGCCACGGCGCCGCAACGGCGACCCGAGCCCCGTTGACCGACCAGGACTGTCGCGATTCCAGCTCTGACCGGGTCCGGGCGTCGTCGCGAAGAAAACTCGACAGGGATCGCAGTAATCGGCCGAGATCGCCACCGCCGACCTCCCGGGCGATCCGCAGGGCCTCGATCACGCGATCGCCGACGGGATCAGCGAGCCTGGCCTTCAACCGATCCAGCGAATCCGCGAACCGACCGGTCGACGCGTAGTCCGCCCCGAACCGGCGGAACGGCTCCCGCAACGGCAGCGGTCCACGCTCGCCGACCTGCGCCAGCGCCTCCGACAACGACAGTCCGGCGCGGACCGCGGACGAGATGTTGTCGACCACGTCCGGCCAGAGCTCACGGAACTCCGCCAGCCGCTTCCGCGCGCGACTCTTCAACAGGGCAACGGGAATCCCGCCGGCCATCACCCCGAAGACCACCCCGACCGGCAGCGCGGCGGAGACCACGAACATCAACGCGAACGCGACCACGCCGGTGATCACACAGGCACCGATGAAGGCCGCCGGGGTGACGCCTTCGACACCGGCGCTGGCCAGGAGATCGCGGCTGCGAGTGATCAACCGGCCTTCGGGCTGCGCCTTGCCCTCGGCCGGCGCGAGGAAGGACCAGCTGATCAGCAGCAGGCCGATCCCGAAGAACAGACCGAGCAGGAGTCCCATCAGTTCACCCCGCGCGGCAGCTCGGTGAGCAGACCTGAGGGCGAGTACCCCGCCTGCTGGAAGCGCTCGGGATGCGGCAACTGTCCCTCGGCCCGGCGCAACTGTCCGTCGACGGTGCCGAAGATGGTCTCCGTCTCGATCGTCTGGTCCTCGATCCGGCCACTCACCGCCACGATCTCGCGCAATCGCCGCTGCCCGTCCACCCCGATGCCGAGGTGAACCACGAGATCCACGCAGCCCGCCACCGTCGGAAGAACGAACCTCGACCCGATGTTCTCCCCCGCCAGCAACGGCAGCGTGCACATCTTGGTCAACGCCTCACGCGCCGAGTTCGCGTGGATCGTGCACATCCCGGGCAATCCTGAATTCAAAGCGAGGAGTAGATCCAGACACTCCTCCCCACGGACCTCGCCGACGATCAGGCGGGACGGCCGCATCCGCAGGGATTCCTTGACCAGGTCGCGCAGCCGCACCTCGCCGGTCCCCTCGAGCCCTGCCTGCCTGGTCTGCATCGACACCCAGTCAGGGATCGGCAGCTTGATCTCGAAGACCTCTTCGCAGCTGATCACGCGTTCGCTGCCGGGGATCGAACCCGCCAGCGCGTTCAGCATCGTGGTCTTGCCCGCCTGGGTGCCGCCCGAGACGAGGATGTTGAGCCCGCACGCCACCGAGGCGTCGAGCACCGCGGCTGCGTGCGGGGTGAGAGAGCCGAGGGCCACCAAGTCGCCCAGCCGCGTCGCGCGAACGGTGAATTTGCGGATGTTGATCGCTGCATACCGTTGAGTGATGCCGCCGAGCACGACGTGCACGCGGCTCCCGTCGGGCAACCGCGCGTCCGTGAACGGCTGCGAGACGTCGATCCGCCGCCCGGTCGTCTTCAGCATCCGCTCGACCAGGTCGCCGACCTCTTCCTCGGTCAGCACGGTCGTGGTCAGCTCGTGCCGCCCCTCGCGGGCGATGAACACCCGGCTCGGCTCATTGATCCAGATCTCCTCGACCGCCGGATCGTCGAGGTACCGCTGCAGCGGCCCGAACCCGGCCACCCGGTCGTGCACCTCGCGGCTGACCGCCTCGACGTCGCCGATCGGCGGCACGATCCCGGTCAGGCTGCGTTCGTCGTACTCCCGGACGACGGTGGCGACGATCGCGTTCACGGCGCCGGGATTGCGGAGCGGGTCGATGCCCTCGCGGCGGACCACATCGCGCACCTGGGCGTCGATCAACTCGACCGCACCACTCCAGCCGGACCGGCGGGGGGCGAGTCTGTCGGCTGTCATCGTCTCCCTGTGTCTGCTGGCGGGCGGGGCTGGCTGGCGACGTCTACTGGCTGGCGACCAGTCGGTCACCGTGCGCCACCATCCTCCCAAGCGAGGGGTCCCCGGCGCCAACCCGATCCACCCGACCTGTGGATAACCCTCACACACCACAGGTTCACAGACCGTATCCAGCCGCTCACCCCGAGGTCCACCCCGTTGCACCTTCCTGCAACGCCCCCGGTACGCCGGTCCGCCGGTGCCCGGGGTGATCCGCCGGCCCGGCCGAGGCTCGCAGTACGGGCGGGTGGTTCTGGCGATCGAGCCGGGGGCGCGGACGGAGTACGGGTGTAACAGAGACAGTGGCCCCGGGCGTCGTACAGGGTGAGACCACGACGGAGAGGTGGCGATGAGACCGACGACGGACGACTTCGAGGAGTTCGCCAGAGCGCGGACCCCGTACTTGTACCGGACGGCCTGGTTGCTGGCGGGCGATCGGCACCACGCGGAGGATCTGGTCCAGGAGACGTTGGCGAAGATGTTCCGCGCCTGGCCGGGGCTCGAACGGATCGACAATCCGGCGGCGTACGCGCAGACCGTGCTGACCCGGACGTACATCTCCCAGCGCCGTCGGCGGAGCTGGACCGAGACACCGGTCTCGGCGACCCCGGAGCGGGCTGATCGCCCCGGCGACCCCGAGCTCCGGCTGTCCCTGCAGAAGGCGCTGGCCGAGCTGGCTCCCCTTGATCGTGCGGTGCTGGTGCTGCGGTTCTTCGAAGATCGCAGCGTCGAACAGGTCGCGCTCGATCTCGGCAAGAAGCCCGGCGCGATCAGGACCAGGACCTCCCGGGCGCTCGACCGGCTCCGGACCGTCCTCGGCGATGACGCCGTCCACCTGATCGCCCTCTGACCCGGCACCAGGAGAACCCATGAACAACCTGAACGAGACCCTGCCCGACCTGATGCACCGAGCAACCGAAACCCTCGAACCAGAGTCCACCGACCTGGTCGAGCGCGGCATCCGCCGTGGTACTACGTTGCGTCGCCGCCGGACCGTTCTCCGCGGCCTCACCGGCGCCACCGCAGTACTGGCCACCGCGGGCATCGTCGTCGGCGGCACGCAACTCTTCGGCAGCAGCTCGCCTGCTGAGCCGCCGGCCGCCAGCGGCACCACTCCGTCAGCCAAGGCGCCGGCGGCCACGCCGACGCCCGTCACGCCGGCCCAGACCCTGGATACCTTGCTCCAACTGGTTCCCGCGAACCTCAAGCAGTCGGCCCCGAAGAGCTCGGACGCGGACGGCTATCACCGCGCATCGGTCGTGGTCAACGACGGGAGGGGGGCTTCACTGCTCACCGTCGCGCTGGCGTCCGGCCTGCCCCTGAAGGGGGGCTGCGCCGGGTTGCACGGCAAGTGCACGGTGCAGCCCGACGGAACGGTGGTCGCGTCCTATGCCAACGAGTCGATCTTCCCGTACGACGCGACGAAGAACCCGCAAGGGGTGAAGAACACCGTCCTCGAGATCTTCCGTCCCGACGGCACGCTGATCAGCCTCTACAGCTACAACGCGCCCAAGGAAATCGGCGTCCAGCACACCCGCGAGAATCCGTTGCTCTCGGTCGCCGACCTGACCCGGATCGCCAACAGCGAGTCGTGGGCGTACCCGGCGAAGTACGTGCCCACAGCGAAGCCGGATCCTGGGGCCGGCTACCCGACCGTCCCGCTGGCGCAGACGCTGCAGACGCTCAAGGACGTGCTGCCGGGCGGGCTGCAGTTCACGCGACCGGAGACCTGGGGCGGCGGGGCGGAGAACGGGCACAACGGCGCGTCGTACGTCATCAACGACGGCAAGGGCAAGTCGCAGGTCGGCGTGCTGGTGATGCGCGAGAATGCCATCACCACGTGCGCCAACTCGGTACTGCGGCATTGCAAGGTCCGGCCGGACGGTGCCGTTGTCAGCTGGTCGACGAACGAGCCCGAGTACTCCGACAGCCGCCAGCAGATCGACGGCGTCCTCGCGAACCGGATCGAGATCCACTACCCGGACGGCCGCTACCTCGGGATGTGGAGCTACAACGGACCGCAGGAGAAGGGCGCCAAGCACACGCGCGTGAAGCCGGCCCTCACCACGGACCAGTTGCTGGCCATGGCAGGCGACAAGGCCTGGAAGTTCCCCGGCACCGGCACCAAATGAGGCTCGCCCTCGTCCGTCGCTGATCCTCTGAGGGGTGGGTCAGCGATGGACGAGGGTGTGTTCGAAGGCGTAGCGGGAAGCGCGGAAGAGGTGTGAGCCGTACTCCACGGCACGACCGTGGTCGTCGTAGGTGATCCGCGTCGTCGCAAGCAGCGGACAGCCCGGTTCCTCGGAGAGGAGCCGGGCTTGCTCGCCTGTAGCCGGTTGGGCCGAGATCGTCTGGTGCGCCACCTTCAGGCGGACGCCCTCGGCTCTGAGCAGTTCGTAGAGGCCACGCTCGGCCAAGGTGGTCGGGTCCGTGTCCAGCATCTCCGGCGGTAACCAGTTGCGCATAAGTGCGAGCGGTTCGCCGTCCGCCCTGCGGAGCCGCTCCAAGCGCAGTACGCGATCTCCTGCTTCGCACTGCAGAGCTGTCGCCACATCCGGGCTCGCTGGGGCGATGCCGAACCGCAGCACCTCGGTCTGTGGTTTGCGGTGGGCCGCTGCGAGGTCGTCGTACAGGCTGGTGAGCTCCAGCGAGCGCCGTACCTGACCGGAATTGCCTACCACCTGGGTGCCGACGCCGCGTTTGCGTACCAACAGGCCCTGGTCGACCAGGCGGGCGATGGCCTGGCGGACCGTTGGACGGCTCAGTCCGTACGCCTCGGCGAGGTCGACCTCGTTGCTGAGCCGGGAACCGACCGGCAGGTCACCGCCCTGGATCGCCGCTTCGAGCTGCTGTGCTAGTTGAACGTGAAGCGGGACACGACTGGTGCGATCGACGCTGACCTGGACGGTGCTCATGGGCACATCTTGGAGGCTCAACGCCCGACCGTCGAGTCAAGGAGCACATTTGATCAGATCTCTACCTTTCTGAGCCCAGCCAAAACGCTGCCTCGCCAGACCTTCACAACTCACGCCCGTCCTCGGTGTGCTCCAGAAAGGCATCCAATTGGGCGATGAGTTCGTCGAACGACTGCTTGTGGAATAAGGCCGGCGCGCTGGATCCATCCCAGCTGGCATCGACGCCGTCGGGTCGGTACTGGGCTGCAATGACAGCGGACCAGTGGAAGTTCGTCGCGTGGCCGAGGATTCGTACGCTGACCCACTCCGAGAAACCGCGGAGCAGCACCCCGCCCGTGGCCACGTTGCAGCCTTCGACGAAGCCTGCCGCAGTGTTGAACCGATCATCAGGCAGAAACATTCTCGGCCGCCACCCCAGCCGCCCGAAGAGCTCACGAAAGTCCACCGGCTCACTCATTCCTCCCTCCTGAGTCGTCGAGGCGTTCGAGGATGAGATCGAAGGTGGAGGTGAGTTCTTGGTCGGCGGTGAGGTGGAGGTGGGAACCGGCTGGGGCGGTGGGATCGGCCAGGGTGAGGAGATGCCGTGCCAGGGAGATCAGACCGGCGGCGTTGGCGGACAGA
>NZ_DASRXP010000612.1:0-10656 GCF_035687465.1 Kribbella sp. | reverse complement strand
CCGGATATCCTGCGTCCGGTTTGTCGTCATCTTGAGGAGCGCGCGCATGTCTGACACCCCGTCGTCACGGTCGGCGTCGGCGACCCGGTTGTCGCTGTCGCACATCACCGCGCAGAACGAGACGAACCTCCTCGGCACCGTGCACGGCGGCGTGATCATGACGTTGGTCGACTCGGCCGCGGGCGTGGTCGCCGCCCGGCACTCCGGGGGACCGGCCGTCACTGTTTCGATGGACGAGATGGTCTTCCTGGTCCCGGTCCGGGTCGGTGACGTGGTGCACTTCAGCGCCCAGGTGAACTGGACCGGCCGGAGCTCGATGGAGGTCGGCGTCCGGATCACCGCGGACCGCTGGGACTCCGTCAGTCCGCAGGTCCACGTGGCGACGGCGTACCTGGTGTTCGTGGCGGTCGACGCCGAGGGCAAGCCGCGGCAGGTCCCGCGGGTGGTGCCCGAGACCGACGAGGACCGCCGGCGGATGCGCGAGGCCGAGATCCGGCGCAGCCACCGGCTGGCCCGGCGGGCGGCGATCGTCGCGTCCCGTGAGGCCATCGAATGATCTTGTTCCACAGAGCAAGGCTTCACCCGTCGGCCGTGCTGCTCGTAGTGCAGCTGCTCGGCGTGCTGGTCTACCCGCTGATGGAGGACTCCCGCGGCGGTCGGGTGGCCTTCGAGACCCTGGGCATCGTCGTCCTGGTGCTCGCCGTGTTCTCTGTGAGGTCCACCCCCGGCCTGACATGGATCAGCATCTGCCTGGGCATCCCCGGTGTCGCCCTGTCCCTGGTGGACGCGTTCCGGCCGACCGACGTGATCGTGCCGATCTCCGGCGCCTTCCACGCGGCCTTCTACTTCTACGCTGCCTACAGCCTGCTTCGGTACATGCTGTCCGACCATGACGTCAGCGTGGATGAGCTCTACGCCACAGGAGCCACTTTCACCTTGGTGGCTTGGGGTTTCGCCTACGTGTTCGTCTTCGTGCAGGCTCTGGAGCCCAACAGCTTCACTGCTGCGGTCAACCCGATGCAGGACCGCACCTGGATGGAGCTGCTCTTCCTCAGCTTCACCACGCTCTCCAGCACCGGCCTCAGCGACATCGTGCCCATCTCATCCTGGGGACGGTCGGTGGTGATGCTGGAACAGCTCGCCGGCCTCGGCTACGTCGCCATGGTCGTGTCCCGCCTGGTCGGCCTCACCGTCGCCAGGCGAAGCTGATCCGACCTCCGGCTGGGATCGCCACAGCAGAACGCGGCATCAGGGCCGGGACATGGATACGCTGCGACCATGGCGGAACCCCGGTGGCTGGACGACAGAGAGCAACAGGCCTGGCGTGCCTTCATCGCGGCTCAGCGAGTGGTCAACTCCAGGATCGAGCAGCAGCTGCAACGTGACGCCGGCATGCCGCACACGTACTTCGAGATCCTGGTCCGGCTGTCCGACGCAGAGGACGGCCGGTTGCGCATGAGCGAGCTCGCCGTGGCCACCCTGGGCTCGCGCAGCCGTCTCTCGCACGCCGTGAACAGGCTGGAGCAGGTCGGCTGGGTGCGGCGCGAGGGGATCGAGTCGGACCGGCGCGGCCAGGTCGCGATCATCACCGAAGAAGGCCGCCAGAAGCTCAGGGAGACCGCACCGGGCCATGTCGAGACGGTCCGCGCGGCAGTCTTCGACGCGCTCAGCGAAGAACAGGTCGAGCAGTTGCGCGAGATCTGCGCGGCGCTGGCCAAGCACTCCGGCGGCACGTACGACAGTGAGATCTGGGAGACCCGCTGACGTCCCTCCGGAAGAGCCGACGGCGATCCGTAACAATGGGCCTGATGAAGACCACCCGACGCGCAGCCGTAGTAGTCGTGGCCGCTCTCCTCCTCAGCGGCTGCAACGACACTGCCTCGCCGCCGACGGCTGGTCCCAGTACTGCCCCGTCGTCCTCTGTGCCGATCACCCCGTCCAGCACGCCGACGGCGACCCCACCCAGTACGCCGTCCAACACGCCAACCAAGCCACCGAGCACTCCGGTAGGCAGCTGTGTCGACCAGAAGCTGGCAGCGCTCACTCTGCGCGAGAAGGCGGCCCAGCTGATCATGACCGGCATCGACGCAACCGGGATGACCTCGTCCGAACGCTCTGTGGTGCGCGCCCAGAAACCAGGTGGGGTCCTCCTGATGGGAAGCAGCGGCAGCCTCAGCCACACCCGTACTGCGATGGCCACGGTCTCCACCACCAGTACTACGCACGGCATCAAACCCTTTGTCGCGGCGGACCAGGAGGGCGGCCAGATCCAGCGCCTCAAGGGCTCCGGCTTCGACCGCATCCCCGCGGCCACTGTGCAGGGCACGTGGTCCACCCAGAAGTTGACCAGTGAGGCCACGGGCTGGGGGCAGCAGCTCAAGCAGGCCGGAGTCAACATCGACCTCGCGCCAGTCGCAGACGTCGTACCGGCGTCCCTGGGGGACAGCAACGCCCCGATCGGTGCGCTGGACCGCAACTTCGGCAGTACTCCGGGTCCGGTCGGTCAGCACGTGGCCGCCTTCATCCAAGGCATGGATGCGGCCGGAGTGATGACGTCCGTCAAGCACTTCCCTGGCCTTGGCCGGGTGCGCGGCAACACCGACTTCTCCTCTGGAGTCGTCGACAACGTCACCGTCCGGGGCGACGCCGACCTCGCCCCGTTCGCGAAGGGGATCCAGGCCGGCTCGGACCTGGTGATGATCTCCACCGTCACCTACACCAAGATCGACCCGGACAATCGGGCGGTCTTCTCGCCCACGATTATCCAGGGCATGCTGCGCGGCGACCTCCGGTACGGCGGGGTCGTGATCACCGACGACGTCGGGGCGGCGGTCGAGGTGGCATCCGTGCCGGCCGGGGATCGGGCCACCCGGTTCGTCGCGGCCGGCGGCGACGTCGTGATCACGGCGAAGACCTCGCTGACCTCGGTGATGATCAACGCGCTGGTCGGAAAAGCCCAGCAGGACAAGGCGTTCGCGGCTCTCCTGCAGAGCAGCGTCCGCCGGGTGCTCACGCTGAAGCAGAACCGCGGTCTGGTGACGTGCAGTTGAGCACGCCACCCGAGAACGAGCCGGACTACCGCTTCACGCTGGCCAACGAGCGGACCTACCTGGCCTATCTGCGGACCTCACTCGCCTGCTATGCGGGCGGGTTGTCCGCAGTCCAGTTCCTCGACCTCGGCGGCGGACGCTGGCCGGCGCGGATCATCGGGGTGGTCCTGGTGGCCGTCGGCCTGGTCACCACAGCACGGGCGTACCGGCGCTGGCAGCAGAACCTGACCGCGATGCGCAGCGGCGCCCGGCTGCCGGTGACCAGGCTGCCTTTGATGCTCGGAGCAACGATCGCCGTGGTCGGAGTGGCCGGTCTGCTGCTCGCCGCCTGGCGCTGATCCCGGTGGCCCCGACGCCCCCGGACCCGGGCCTGCAACCTGAGCGGACGCTGCTCGCCTGGCGGCGGACCGCGCTCGGCCTGGTCGCCAACGGCGTCCTGCTGCTCGCCTCCGGGCACGGTTCGTCGAGCGTGCGGTCCGGGCTGGGCATCGTCGTGATCGTGCTGGCCCTCGGCTGTTGGGCGGCGGTGAGTGCTGTGTACCGCCGGGCCGCTCACTCTCCGCAGGTGCTGGCCTCGGGCCGGGTCCTCACCGCGGCCGCCGGTCTGGTGCTCGTCGTGGGCCTGTTCGACCTCTATGCCGTGATCACCCACTGAAGCCGATTGCTCACGCAAAGCACGTGTTCAGGCGGGCGGTGTCGGCGCCCGGAGGTAGGTTGAGCGGGCGGATGCCCCGTCAACAGTCCGTTGCCCCTAGCATGATCACGGTTTGTCCCTCGTTCATCCGGAGCTTGAAGTGCCGTTACGTCTGCGTCCGAACGACCCGACGTTCTACGACCTTTTCACCGAGTCGGCCACCCACCTGGTCGACGGAGTACGGATTCTCGCCGAGTTACTGGGCTCCACCAGCGGCTCCGGCTTCGGGGCCAGCCGTCAGATCGCCGCCCAGATGAAAGATGCCGAGCACGCGGCCGACGAGACCACCCATTCGATCATCCGCCGGGTCAACTCGACCTTCGTGACGCCGTTCGACCGGGAGGACATCTACCGGCTGGCATCCGATCTGGACGACGTGATGGATTACATGGAGGAGGCCGTCGACTCGGTCCACCTCTTCGCGCTGGAGAAGCTGCCGGAGGAGGTCGCCGAACAGATCGAGGTCCTGCAGCGGGCGGCGACCCTGACCGCTGACGCGATGCCCCGGCTGCGCACGATGAAGGATCTGGCGGAGTACTGGATCGAGATCAACCGGCTGGAGAACACCGGCGACGCGGTGCACCGCCGGCTGATCGCCAGGCTGTTCAGCGGCGAGTACGACGCGCTGACAGTGATGAAGGTGAAGACCGTGGTCGACCTGCTGGAGGCCGCGATCGACGCCTTCGAACACGTCGCCAACACGGTCGAACAGATCGCCGTCAAGGAGAGCTGAGCGTGGAGCTCACGCTCGTCGTCACGGTCATCGTGATCGCGTTGGCGTTCGACTACACCAACGGTTTCCACGACGCCGCCAACGCGATCGCCACCTCGGTCTCGACCCGGGCGCTGACGCCCCGGGTGGCGCTGGCGATGGCGGCGGTGATGAACTTCGTCGGCGCCTTCCTCGGTACCGAGGTCGCCGAGACGGTGGGCAAGGGCATCATCACCATCCCCTCGGGCCGGCACGGGCTGGTGGTCGTCCTGGCGGCCCTGATCGGCGCGATCACGTGGAACCTGGTCACCTGGTACTTCGGGCTGCCGAGCTCCTCGTCGCACGCGCTGATCGGGGGTCTGGTCGGAGCCGGGCTGGCGTCCACGAGCGTGGTGCTGTGGTCCGGCATCCTGGACAAGGTCGTCATCCCGATGGTGTTGTCGCCGGCGATCGGCTTCCTCGGCGCCTTCGGTCTGATGACCGCGATCCTCTGGGTCTTCCGGCGGAGCAATCCGGGCAAGGTCAACCGCGGCTTCCGCCTCGCGCAGTCGTTGTCCGCTGCCGCGATGGCGCTGGGGCACGGCCTGCAGGACGCCCAGAAGACGATGGGCGTGATGTTCCTCGCACTGCTCGCCACCGGTCACGTCGACGCCGGCGAGGGCATCCCGGTCTGGGTGAAGATCTCAGCCGCCACGGCGATCTCGTTGGGCACCTACTCCGGTGGCTGGCGGATCATGCGGACCCTGGGCCGCCGGATCATCCACCTGGACCCGGCCCGCGGCTTCGCCTCCGAGGCGGTCGCGGCGACCGTCCTCTACGTGATGGCGATCGGCCTGCACGCACCGGTCTCCACGACGCACACGATCACCTCGGCCGTGATGGGTGCCGGTGCCACCAAACGGCTTTCCGCGGTGCGCTGGGGTGTCGCGAGGGGCATCGTCACCGCCTGGGTCCTCACCATCCCGGCGGCCGGCCTCGTCGCCGCGGGCTGTTACGGGATCGCGCACCTGATCCTGGAGTAGTAGTTCATCCTTCATTAACCCGGGGTGCTTAGCGTCGATGCGTTCCTCACGCCGCCCTCCCCTGGGATGTGATCGTATGGATCTGTCGTTTCTTGTTGTGGTGGTGATCATCACCGCCCTGGTGTTCGACTTCACCAACGGGTTTCACGACACCGCCAACGCGATGGCCACCTCCATCGCCTCCGGGGCGCTCAGACCGAAGGTCGCGGTGGGGCTGTCCGCGATCCTGAACCTGGTCGGTGCCTTCGTCTCCACCGAGGTGGCCAAGACGATCTCGAGCGGGCTGGTGGACGACGCCCTGATCACCGTGCCGATCATCTTCGGCGGTCTGGTCGGCGCGATCCTGTGGAACCTGCTGACCTGGTACGTCGGTCTGCCCAGCTCGTCG
Organism: Kribbella sp.; assembly: GCF_035687465.1. NCBI lineage: Bacteria > Bacillati > Actinomycetota > Actinomycetes > Propionibacteriales > Kribbellaceae > Kribbella > Kribbella sp. The sequence goes on along the minus strand of NZ_DASRXP010000612.1, from coordinate 4,790 downwards.
TCGCACGCGCTGTTCGGCGGGCTGATCGGCGCGACCTGGATCGCGGCCGGCTCGGACGCGGTCAACTTCAGCAACGTGGTCGCCAAGATCATCGTGCCCGCGGTCGCCGCGCCGATCGTGGCCGGTATCGTCGCCCTGCTCGGCACCTACTTCGCGTACACGATCACGCAGCGGGCCCGGAAGAAGACGGTCGACGACGGTTTCCGGGCCGGTCAGATCGCCTCCGCGTCGCTCGTCTCGCTGGCGCACGGGACCGGCGACGCGCAGAAGACGATGGGCATCATCACGCTGGTGCTGATCACCTCCGGCAGTCTCTCGCAGGGTTCGGGACCGCCGCTCTGGGTGATCTTCGCGGCCGGCACCGCGATCGCGCTCGGAACCTATCTGGGCGGCTGGCGGATCATCCGTACGATGGGCAAGGGCCTGACCGAGATCGAGTCGCCGCAGGGATTCGCCGCCGAGAGCAGCTCGACCGCCGTACTGCTGGCGTCCTCGCACCTGGGCTTCCCGCTGTCCACCACGCAGGTGTGTTCGGGCAGCATCCTCGGGGCTGGCCTCGGCAAGCGGCTGGCGGAGGTGCACTGGACAGTGGCGGGCCGGATGGCGCTGGCCTGGCTGTTCACGCTGCCTGCCGCGGCGATCGTCGGTGCCCTGGCCGGCCGGGTCGCGAACTCGGGCAACCTCGGCGTCGCCATCATCGCGGTCGCCGCCGCTGCCGCCGGACTCGGCCTGTACGTCGCGTCGCGGCGCAATGCGGTCACCTCGAAGAACGTCAACGACACCCCGACCGCTGCCACCACGGTCGCCGCGAGCTGAAGGGAGATCCACAGATGCATATCGACTGGGGTGCACTCGGACAGGTCGCCGTGGCGAGCCTGGTGTTCGGGGTGGGGATCGCGGTGCTGTTCGCCGTCGCAGTCTCGGCGCTGTCGCGGCGAGCGGTCGCGGTGGACGAGAAGCGCACCGTGTCAGTCGTGGACACAGCGGTCGCCGGCGCCTGCTTCGCCGCCTGCGTAGCCGCGGTCCTCTACGGCCTCTACCTCATCATCCCCCAATTCCACTGACCCTCCGCCCATCAATCAGTTGCGTCCGAAGAGCTGGCGGGACGTCCCTCCAGTTCTTCGGACGCAAGCAGGTCAGTGGTTAGCGGTTCCAGCGGCGGATGGCTTTGGCGATGTCCTTGGTACGGAGGGACGTGACGCACTCGTTCCAGCTGTTGTAGAGGTCGTCGCCGAGTTCCGACAGGCTGAGATAGGCCTGTGGGCGTACTGCGATCACCCACGTCGCCGCCGCGGCGTGGCCCTGGGTGAAGAGCAGGTGGTTCGCGGTCGCGTCGATCCGGCGGCGGCTCTCCCCGTGCAGTCCGGTGGACGCCCAGGCCTGCAGGATCACCGGGTCCCTGGCCGTCATCTTCGCCAGATAGGTCAGCGGTCCGCGCCAGAAGCCCCGATGGCCGATGTTGTCCAGCCGCTCGAGCGGGAACCAGCCGTTCTGGCAGCGCCGGCCGTTCACCGCCGACTCGATCTCCCGCGCCTGATCCGGTCGCAGGCCCTGGGTCGCCCAGGACAGGAAGAACACGCCCGCGTCCGGGATCTCCTCCGCCACGTCCGCCGGGATCGACAACGTGCCCGGCTCGAAGAGATGCAGCTCCTCGTCTGAGTAGAACAACAAACTTCCCCCGCCCGCCCGATGACAACCGGCCGGAGGCGCCCAGGGATGGGCCCGCCCGGCCTGCGTCGACAGCGACCCCCCAGGTCCCGTAACGACACCAAAGGTTCTTGCTACTCCCGACTCGCACCCGGGGTCAAGGCCCTGCCCAGAACCCGTCCGGACGTGCTGGCACGAAGCGGCCGCCGCGAACCACGGCCGAAGCAGCCCGGAACTACTTCTTGGGGCGGTCCGCGCGGCGGCGGAGCTCCTCTTGGTCGAGCCGTTCGGCCTCCTCCGGGGTGGGCGCGCCACCGCCGTACGACGCGGGCAACCACCAGGCGCCGGGTGGTTGCTCCGGATAGGCCCGGATGGTCCGGTCGAGCATGCCGCTCATACTCTTCCGCAGCCGCTCAGTGGCCTCGGTCGCGTCGTCGCGCCGGGTCACGGTCAGCGGCTCGCCGACGGTGATCGCGACCGTCTGGTGGCGCGAGAAGTCCTTCGGGTGGTCCTTGGTCAGCATCCGCTGGGTGCCCCACAGCACCATCGGGATGATCGGCACCCCGGCGGCCGCCGCCATCCGGACCGCGCCGGACTTGAACTCCTTCAGCTCGAACGAGCGGCTGATCGTCGCCTCCGGGAACACCCCGACGATCTCGCCCTCCTTCAGATAGCGGAGCGCCTCGCGGTAGGACGCCGCGCCGGCACCCCGGTCCACCGGGATGTGGTGCATGCCGCGCATCAGCGGTCCGGAGTACCGGTTCCGGAACAGCACTTCCTTGGCCATGAACCGGACCAGCCGCTTGCTCGGCTGCGCGCCGAACCCGCCGATCACGAAGTCGACGTAGCTGATGTGGTTGAGCGCGAGCACCGCACCACCCGTGCGCGGGATGAGTTCGGTGCCGGAGAGCCGGATCGTCAGGTCCAGCACCTTGAACGCGGTCTTGGCGAAGCCGATGACCGGCGGATAGATGATGTCACGCATTCTCTGACGCTACCGGTTCTCACCTGACGGCACACCGGCCGAGCGCGTGACGCTGCTGACGCTGGGCAAATGCTGACCCATCCCGGCGGGGCGCGCGGATCCAGTACGCAGTACGCAATCTTTGGCTAGGGTGACTGCGACAAGTTGATACCGCGGGAGCTCGCGCTGTGGCGGGCTGAGAGGGCGGCTGGGGAGATCCGGCGCCGCCGACCGCCGAACCTGTCCGGGTAATTCCGGCGTAGGGAGCAGCATCGTGACAACTATCGACAACTCTGTTCGCCCCAGTGTCACCACCGGCCCGATCTCGGGGTCGGAGAAGATCTACACCGGCGAGCTGAGAGTCCCACTCCGGCGGGTGAATCTCACCAACGGGGAGCACTTCGACCTGTACGACACGTCCGGCCCCTATACGGACGCGTCGGCCGCGATCGACGTCCAGACCGGGTTGCCCGCGCTGCGGCGGGACTGGATCACGGGGCGGGAGCCTTTGACCCAGTTGGCGCATGCGAGGGCGGGCACCATCACCGAGGAGATGCGCTACATCGCAGTACGGGAAGGCGTTGATCCGTCGTTCGTCCGGGACGAGGTGGCCCGCGGCCGCGCGGTGATCCCGGTGAACCGGCGTCATCCCGAGTCCGAACCGATGATCATCGGGAAGAAGTTCCTGGTGAAGGTGAACGCCAATATCGGCAACTCGGCCGTCAGCAGCTCGATCGAAGACGAGGTGGAGAAGCTGGTCTGGGCCACCCGCTGGGGCGCGGACACGGTGATGGACCTGTCCACCGGCAAGAACATCTACGAGACGCGCGAGTGGATCCTGCGGAACTCGCCGGTCCCGATCGGCACCGTGCCGCTCTACCAGGCGCTGGAGAAGGTGAAGGGCGACCCGACCGAGCTGACCTGGGAGGTCTACCGCGACACCGTGATCGAGCAATGCGAGCAGGGCGTCGACTACATGACGGTGCACGCGGGCGTGCTGTTGCGGTACGTGCCGCTGACCGCCAAGCGCATCACCGGGATCGTCTCGCGAGGCGGCTCGATCATGGCCGCGTGGTGCCTCGCGCATCACCAGGAATCCTTCCTGTACACGCATTTCGCCGAGCTTTGCGAGATCCTGCGCCAGTACGACGTGACGTTCTCCCTGGGTGACGGGCTTCGTCCGGGCTGCATCGCGGACGCGAACGATGCGGCCCAGTTCGCCGAACTCCGGACCCTCGGAGAGCTGACCAGGATCGCCTGGGAGCACGACGTCCAGGTGATGATCGAAGGACCCGGGCACGTGCCGATGCACAAGATCGCGGAGAACGTCCGGCTCGAGGAGGAGCTCTGCGGCGAGGCCCCGTTCTACACTTTGGGGCCGTTGGCAACGGATATCGCGCCGGCCTACGACCACATCACCAGCGCGATCGGGGCCGCCCAGATCGGCTGGCTCGGTACTGCGATGCTCTGCTACGTCACACCCAAGGAACACCTCGGCCTACCGGATCGCGACGACGTGAAGACCGGTGTGATCACGTACAAGATCGCCGCCCACGCGGCCGATCTGGCCAAGGGACACCCGGGTGCGCAGGACTGGGACGACGCATTGTCCAGAGCGCGGTTCGAGTTCCGGTGGGAAGACCAGTTCAACCTGTCGCTCGACCCTGACACGGCCCGGTCGTATCACGACGAGACGTTGCCCGCCGAGCCGGCGAAGACCGCGCACTTCTGCTCGATGTGCGGGCCGAAGTTCTGCTCGATGCGGATCACCGCGGACATCCGCAAGTACGCGGAGGAGCACGGCCTGGACTCGGCCGAGGCGATCGAGGCAGGGTTCCAGGAGATGTCGGAAACCTTCAAGGCCAACGACTCCCAGGTCTACCTCCCGGTCACCCCGGCCTGACGAGCTCCGGTCCGATCTGCTCGCCGGCGGCGTGCTGGTGTCGGACGCCTACCATGGACAGCGGTAGGTGATTCAGCATGAGGTACGCCGCCGCGGGTGTGGTCGTCGCAGGTCTGCTGCTGTTCAGCGGCTGCGGCAGCGAGTCCGACCCGCCCCCGACCGCAGGGCAGGAGAACAGCGTGACCCCCTCGACCCAACCACCGAGCCCCGACCCGACCACTCCCGGTACGCCGGCGCCCAGTACTCCGGGTTCTCCCGCGCCGAGTACCCCCGCCC
>NZ_DASRXP010000611.1:0-13235 GCF_035687465.1 Kribbella sp. | reverse complement strand
CGTGCGGGACGAGATGCCGGCCGCCTCGGCGATCTCGTCAGCGGAAGTGCCCGCGACACCCTTGGCGAGGAACAGCCCTACCGCCGCACGCGCGACCTCCAAGCGGGTCTCCGTCTTACGCCGTTCGGTGAGCGGCGGCCGTCCGGTCCGCGTGGTCGTCGACGAGACTCGCGCCTTCTGATCGCTGGGCATCTACACCTCCCCTGACAGCGCATGGTAGCGAAGGGCAGAACCGTTGGCGCCCAGCCATACGGTCACCGTGCCGTCCGGGGCATCGTTGTCGATGAGTGGGTAGTCGCGGCTGGACACCGTGACCCTGAGCCGATGGCCGGCGCGCACCCGGTGGTGGGCGGGCCACAGCGTGATCTCCAAGCGGTAATCGGTGCCAGGGTCCACTGGGGCAAGGGCTTCGTTGCCCTCCCGATGACTGGCACGCAACCAGCCGTTGGTGAGGCGCGTCGCGGTGCCGTCCGGTGCGAGGTCTTCCAGCGCCACGGCGAGATTGCCGTCATCGGCGGTGAACGACGCTCGTACCGTGGCCTCGATCCCGCCCGTGATTACCTGGTCCGCGTCCAGCAGCCTGGTCTGGAAACTCAGCTGTCCGTCGCCTGCCTCGAAGGCACCAGTGCTGGACGGCGTCTCGGTGCCGGCCTGGAGTTCCCCGTCGGCAGCCAGGCTGAGGCTCACTGTCCGCGACTCGGCGGGCGGCCAAGTGGAGTACTGCCGCCAGCCTTCCGCCGGCATCTCGTAGGAGGTTACCTTTGCCTCAGGCAACAAACCGGGCAGCTCGGACAGCCAGTGATCGAACCAGGCCAGGTAGGCGGCCGCGCCGATGTCCTCGAACTGGCCGGGCACCATGCCGTGCTCCCATGGCCCGGCGACCATCCACACGTTCCCCTGGCGCGCGCGGAAGTTTTCGACCATGCCGGCGCGGTAGTGATCGACCCAGCCGCCGACGTCGAGCACCGGGATGCGAAGCCGGTCCCAGCGAGCCTTCACGCTGCGCTCTCGCCAGTAGTCGTCGAAGAGCGGATGCTGCGGATAGGTTTCGAGCGTGCTGGGGGCCGTGTTGCGCTGCCACTCCCGGATCTGCGCGTTGGGGATCCCGCCGTGATAGATGGTGTTGTCGTACCAGTCGCTGAACGCCTGGGCGGCGATCACCGCGGTCAGGTGCGGCGGCTGGTTGACCGCGGACAGCAGGGTGTTGTGCCCGCCATAACTCACCCCCAGCTGGCCGATCCTGCCGGTGGAGCACGGCTGAGCGGCCAGCCATTCGACGAGGTCGAAGTTGTCGGATTGTTCCTGCGGGCCGAACGGGTCGATGACACCGTCCGAACCTCCGGTCCCCCGGACATTGCAGACCACGACGTTGTAGCCGCGGGTCACGAAGTGCCGCGCACCGGCAGCGAAGAGCGGCACCGCGTCGTACCCGTTGAACTCGTAGACGAGGCCCGGGAACCGGCCGGGCGTCGGCAGGCCGTCCGTGCCCGCAGGTCGATGCAGCTCACCGGTGAGCTGACTGCCATCGCGCATCGGGACTCGAACCTGCTCGACGTGCACCCCGTGGGTTTCCGGGCGATCGTAGGAGAAGAACGGATCGGTGGCCGAGGTGGACGGTGCGTGCGAGACAGGGCCGCTCTGCTCGAGGAATCGCGCCATCTGTTCGGCGGGGGTCAACGGTTGTGCCATGAGCTTTCCAGTCAGACGGCGGTTCGCTCGGGAAGCAGCGCCTCCGCAAGCCGTCGCCAGTGCGGCATGGCCGTGCTGCCCAGCTCGGTGCCGAGGACCTGGATGGCGACGTGGTCGGCGCCGGCGTCGAGGTGGCCGTGCAGTTTGCCGACGACGGTGTCGAGGTCGCCCCAGATGACGAGGTCGTCGACGAGCCGGTCACTGCCGCGGCCGCCGTCGATGTCCGCCTCGGTATAGCCCAGGCGCAGGAACTTGGCGATGTTGTACTTCTGGGTGAAGTACATGTGCAGGTGCTCGCGCGCGATCGAGCGCGCCACGTCCGCGTCGGTCTCGAACAGCACCGCCTGCTCGACGCCGAGGAAAGGCTTGGCGCCCAGCACTTCCCGCGCCTGCACCGTGTGCCCCACGGTCACGTGATAGGTGTGCGCGCCGTCGGACCGGTCGCGGGCCAACTCGAGCATCTTCGGCCCGTACGCCGCGAGCAGGCGGCGCACCGGCGTACCGGGCTGGGGATTGGCGCTGACCGTCGCATCCAGGGCATCGAGGTAGTCCCCCATCGCCTGGAGCGGCTTCGTTCGCGGATCCCCGACACCGAGACCCAGCAGGTGGCGGCCCGGGTAGGCGTCGGCCAGGAGCACCGCCGCGCCCTGGGTCCACCGCGGCTCGCGGGCCCCGATCTTCGCGATGCCGTTGACGATGGTCATGCGTTCGGTAGAAGAGAGCAGGAACCCGGCCTGGGTCATCGCCTCGCGCCCGGCGCCCTCCGGGAACCAGAACGCCGACCAGCCGAGCTCTTCGAGTTCCTGCACGGACTCCCGCGCCAGGCTGGCCGGCTGGAACTCGAGGTCGAACGTCCAGATCCCGAAGCGCCCGAGATCCATTCCGTCGATCGTGCTCATGTTTCTCCTCCAGACAGGGTGGTGCCCACCACCTTACCTCTTTCTGTCGCTGCACGCCCAAATGGCAGTGACTGCCACAAAGTGGCTAGAGTGGAGCTGCCGAAGAACCAAACGACTCAGGAGATGCCAGATGAGAACCGTCATGGTGACCGCCCCGGGAACGGTCGAGGTCGTCGAGATCGAGGAGCCACAGGCCGGCCGCGCCGACGTCACGGTGCGGGTCAGAGCCTGCGGTATCTGCGGGTCGGACACCAGTTACATCCACTGGGGAGGAATCGCTCCCCGCGAGGGGGCGACCCCGCTTGGCCACGAGGCCGCCGGCGAGGTGATCGCGGTCGGCTCCGAGGTGTCCGGCGTACAGGTCGGCGACCATGTCGTGGTCAATCCCATGGCGGCCTCCGACGGCATCATCGGCAACGGCGGCGCCCAGGGCGGCCTGTCCGAGGTTCTCGTCCTGAGGAACGCCGAGGCTGGAGTGCACTTCCGCGTCATCCCTGACAGCCTGCCGTGGCACGTCGCCGCGCTCAACGAACCGATGGCCGTGGCTTATCACGGTGTCAACCGGTCCGGCGCGGGAAAGGGCACCCGGGCGGTCGTCTTCGGAGCCGGTCCGGTCGGACTGGGCGCCGCGATCGGCCTGAAGGCCAAGGGCGCCGAGCACGTCGTGGTCGTGGACATCGTGGCCAACCGCCTGGAGAAGGCACTTCGGGTCGGTGCGGACGCCGTCATCAATTCCGCGGAGGAAGACGTCATCTCGCGGCTGAAGGAACTCCATGGCGAGGCCGCCGATTTCCTCGGGGCGGTCAAGCCGGCGACCGACGTCTACATCGACGCCGCCGGCGTCCCCGCCGTCATCGCGACCGCACTGGAGGCGGTGAAGCATCGCGGCGTCCTGACCATCATCGCCGTGCACAAGAAGCCAGTACCTGTGGACTTCCTGGCGATTCTCCCGACGGAGGTCGACATCCGCCTGGCGATGGGATATCCGACGGAGATCTTCGAGGTCACCGACGCGATCATCGAGCACCAGGACAAGTACGCCAACATCATCAGCGACCTGGTTCCCGCCGCCGACGTGAAGCGCGGCCTGGAACTCGCGGGCACTCCAGAGGCCACCGACAAGGTCGTCATCACCTTCGACTGAAAGCGGGATGAAGATGAAAGACCGGGTCAAGGTCGAGGAACTGCTCACCACCTCAGACCTGCAGGTGCAAAGCGCTGCGACCGCGTGGAGGCACATCCACGCGGAGTACGTCGACATCGTCGACGACATCCTGGCGACGCTGGCTCCGAGCGGTCCCTACGCGTACACCGTCCTTCCCGAAAGGCAAGAGGGGAAGGAGATTCCGAACCAGCGCATCGTCACGACGATCGAGGACATCGAGCGCAGCTACCGCAACATGCACCGGTACACCGCCGTGGTCGGACTCCGCCCCCTCCTTGAGATCAACGCCTCCTGGTACACCTTCGTCAGCGGACTGGGACGCGCGCGGGACAAGCTGAGTGGCGCGGAGGCCGACGGACCGGTCATCGTGCTCTTCCCGACGATGGGGTCCGAGGGCATCACCGGCGAGCTGTTCTGGACCGGGACGCAGCAGGACAGGATGGAAGGGGACCCGGCCAACGGGCGGTGGGCCGACCGCTTCGCAGTAGCGGAACTGCATGAGTCGCTTCTCGACGCGTACCGCAAGGGCGACGTCGACTCGATCGTCGAGAAGGCTCACCCCGACATCCAGACAGGCGTCCGCGACTACGTCGCGCAGACCGGCACCCTGGTCAACCTGCACACCAACGAGGACCTGAGGGCGTACCTCCAGGACTTCTACGCCCAGTACTCCGTCCTCAGCATCGAGATCATCACCAAGCACTTCGACGACTGGTACTTCTTCCACGAGTTGCGATGGACAGTCGAGGCGAAGAAGGGCCCAGCGTCCGGCAGCATCTTCAGGTACCACACCGCGGAGTACGCGGAAGTGACATCCGCAGGCCTCCTCACCGCCCACATCGGCCACGGCACAGACCAGCTCAAGGTCAGCTGAACGTCCTCTGCCCTCGGCCGAGCAGCTTGTCGGCCGAGGGCAGCGTCCGTACGACCTCCAGGGGTGTGTGTCGATTCCTGGCGTGAGCGGGCACCCCTCCACCGGTTTCACTTGCCGCTGAAGGTCTCCAGCAGCACCTGGCGCTCGGCATCGGTGAGGTTCGTGGCGATGAGCTTGCTGTGCATGCCGTGGAAACGTTCGCCTACGCGGTCGAGATCGCCGTGCTCGGTGACCACGAACAGGGCCGAGGTTCCTGGTGTCACCTCGGTGCGGATCTTCTCCAGTTGGTCCTTGGTGATGCCTGCATCCTGTGTCATCTTGCTGATCGCACCGATCGCGGCCCCGGCTACCCCGCCGATCACCGGCACGAAGAAGAGGGCCCCGAGCAGGATCCCCCAGAAAGCTCCCCACCCGGTCCCACGCCAGTTCTCTTCGTGGCCCTGCTTGGTGGTCGGCTGCGAGGCGCCTTGCGGCCACGAGACGACCGCGTGGTCGAGGATCTTCACCATTCCTTCCCGCTCGCAGTCCTTGAGGACCGAAGCGGCGACCCCAGCCTCATCCGGACCATCGAACTTCCACACCGTAAACGCGGCCATGTCGCTCTCCTCGCCTTCGATCAATCCGCCCGCCCTTGGCTCGCACTGCCTCCATCCTGTGCGTCAGAAGGCATGGCAACGTCACCCCGCCGGGATGAATCTGAGTTGGCCTCGGGCTCTGCGCCGGCCGGGTGCTTCACAGATCGGGTCGGGTCGATAACCACTGTCCTAAGGTCTTCGTTCGCGGTGCCAACGCCTTAGTGGCGGCAAAATCGGCCTGGTATGCCGGCAGGTGGGTGAGCCATTCGAACATCGCTCGCTGGTCTGCGTCGTCACCGAGCACTTCGATCGGCAGAGGCTCGTACCGTGCGGGGACGTCGTAGCGGTGCTGGTAGGCCTCGGCGATCTGCTCGCCTGTCAGTTCGTCGCCAGCGATTTCGATCGACCCCCCGGGGACGCGGTCGGGGTCCAGCGCCGCAGCCGCGGCGACGGCACCGACGTCCTCGGCGGTGATCATCTGTAGAGGGATTCCGGGCGGCAGGGGTATCCGCACCATCAGCGTGCCGTCCTCCATGGTCGGTGTCATGAACTGTGCGAAGTTGTCCACGAAGAACACCGGCCGTACGAAGGTGGTCGACAGGCCACGCGCGACGAGGTACTCCTCCACCTCGCGTTTGCTGTCGAAATGGGGAATCCCGGTGTGGCGCTCCGCTCCGCCGACCGAGCTGTAGACCACGTGCGGGACGCCGGCTGCAGCTGCCGCGTCGGCGATCGCTTGCCCGTGCGTCACCTCGAGGTCGGTCCGTTGGTCAGGTCCGGGTGTGGTCATGGCAAAGACTCCGTCCACGCCGGTGAAGGCCGCGCGAAGGCCTTCGGGATCGTCGAGGTCAGCCGCGACGAGATCGGCGCCGAGCTCAGTCAGGGCGCGCGCCGCGTCGGAGTCGGTGCGGCGTGCCAACGCCCGCACCGGAACGTTGGCGCCCAGAAGTGCGCGGGCCGTGGCCCCGCCCTGGAGGCCGGTCGCACCGACCACCGCGATCGGCCTCCGCGACGTCGTGCCGATGGTGGTCACAGGTCTTCCCTCCGTTGCCGGATGCTGCCGGGCAGTTAACCGCTGGTGAAGCAGTCGTACGGGACGGGTCATCACTCAGCTAGATGGTCCGATGCCGTCAGGTGAGACGGCATCACCGGAATCCGGTGATCGTGGGACCTCAGGATCTCCCGGCGGATGTCGGTGTTGGCGGTGTTCAGCGGGCCTGGGCCGGCAACTTGGCGCGGTGATCAAGGAAGCGACCTGCAAACTCGTTGTTTCGCAGCGAATCCGAGAGAGCTCAGAAGTCGATGCGCATGACTGCCCGGCGATTGCCCGGCCGGCTTACCTCGGCGAACCCGGCGTCGGCGAACATGGCAAGAGTGCCGACGGACCCGCCGTCCACGAAGTCCGGGTAGCCCTCCACAGCACCGGCACCTGATTCACGGGCGAACCCGACGGCTGCACGGGCGAGTGCGCGGCTGACTCCCCTGCGCCGGTAGCCGACACGGGTGACGAAGCAGGTCACGGACCAGACGGTGGTGTCGGCCTTGTCCTCGTTGCGACCCAGCCACGGGACGCGGTAGTCGCGCAGCAGCCTCGGGTGGTCCGCCCGCGGCGCGACGGCGCACCAGCCGACGGGCTCGCCATCGAGATACGCGACCAGACCGCTCGTCGACCGCGCTTTTCGGTTTCCGCAGCTGGCCTGGTCGCGGAGCCGGGCGGCGAGCTCTTCGGGACCTTCAGACGCCCAGGACTCCTTGGGCAGCATCCGGAACCGCTGGCACCAGCACCGTGCGGTGTCGCCGGCGGAGCCGAAGACCGCCTGCAGATCCTCCCAAGCCGCCTGGTTCGCCGGAACGATCGTGAGCTGCTCGGCGGTGACAGGATCCCGCGAGCCCGTCGGCCGAGGAACGGGCACCCGCTTGGCCAGCGGCTTCTGCTTGCGGGGCAGCGCTTCGAACCTGAGTCGAACGTCCACCGCGTCGCCTGCATCCAGTCCTTCGGGCTTGCGCACGGCGTCCTTCAACGGGAGCAGGTAGCCACCGTCCTTCGGCCACAGCGACGTCTTCCACTCGGTGCTCCCGATCTGAGCCCTGATCGGAACCATCCCCCACCCGTACCCCGCACCCGAGGCCGAGCCCCGCAGCGCGCCACTCTCCTCCTCCGGCACGGCGACGAAGTAGTACGGCGCCGGGCCACGCCACTCGATGACCTCACCGGTGAACTCGTGATCCATAGCCAGATGCTAGAACCCATCCCGGACGCACCGCTTCCGGATTCACCACGCTCATCACGCCTCTTGAAGGAGGGCATGCGGAGATCGTCGGCTGAGTAGTTGGGCGGCTGCCTGCCTGCCGCTGTCGTGGGAGAAGTCGACCTGGTCGGTGACGACGCCGGCCCAGAACAGGGTGTCGTAGACCGGTTGATAGATCTTCCGGACGCCACGCACGTTCCAGGAGTCGGAGAAGGCGGCGCGGGCGAAAGGGTCTTCGGCCCACAGATGTTCCGCGACGTTGGTCGGTGTGAGGCTGCGGTCGCCCGCGATGCCGCGGATCACCTCGAGGTACTCACGATGGCGCTGTTCCGCGGGCAGGGTCAGCATGCGCTCGGCTTCGGCGCCCTCGGCTCCGGCGACGATGATCCTCCCCGAGTAGCGGGGGTTCCCCATGGCCCCGTTCATCAACCACAGCTTCTGGCCTGCTTCGATGACGTGATCAGCATCGTCGGGGAACACCGGCCGGTCGAACTCCATGATGAGTTTGGAGATCGCGACCTGCGGCACGGCGCTGAAGGCCTCGACCTTCTCCTTCGGCAGCGCCGGGGAGAACTCGACGGTGTCGGCGTTCAGTACGGCGACCGGCAGCGCTAGCACCGCGGCGTCTGCGTCGTACGTGACCTGATGTCCTTCGTACTCGGCGTGGACGATGACGTGTCCGCGGGAGTGCTCTACTCGATGCACCGCCGTGTTGAGCTGGATGGACAAGTTGTGGGCAAGGGGGGCCAGGATCTTCTGATAGCCGCCGACGACCTGGAAGTTGTAGGGAAACTTGCGGTTCTTCCGCTTCCACGGGCCGCCCACGCGGGTGCGGGAGAAGGTGTTGCTGTGGGTGTGCGTTCGCAGCCCCTGCCGGCGGACCAGCTCCCAGGTCGAGGCGTTCCTCCCGTGGATGAACTGGGCGCCGAGTTCGACCGGGGCCGACAAGGCGCCCGTCTGGGTCCACAGGCGCCCGCCGATGCGGTCGCGGGCTTCGAGGACGATGACGTTCCTTCCGGCGTCCATCAGGTCCCGGGCCGCGCTCAGTCCGGCGACGCCCGCGCCGATCACGATCACGTCGAGGTCGCGGTCCAACCCACCGGCGAGGTTTGGCTTCCACGACCCTGCGAGTGGAGTGTTCTGCGGCTCAGCGGGTGCGAGCGCGGCGCGGGCGCTCGCGACTGCTTCCGCGGCGACAACGGCGACCAGGCCGAGGCGGCCTACCCGGGGGAGGCTGTGCTCCATTGTGCTTGTCCTTTCTCTACTTCGAGGCGAGTCGCTTGATCAGTTCGGCGGCGACCTCCCGGCCGGATTCACGGGAGTAGTCGACCTGGTCGGTGACGACACCGGCCCAGTACAGGCTGTCGTTGTCCGGGCGGTAGATCACTTCGGGGATCTGCTCGTCCATTTCTTCCGTGTCTGTCATGGGCGCGAGGGCGAAGGGGTCTTTGGCCCATTCGTGCTCGACGACCTTGACGGGTACGAGCTTGGGGTCACCGACTACTCCCCGGATCAGGTCGAGGAATTCCGCATAACGGCGTTCGGCGGGCATGGCCAGCATGCGAGTGGCCTCGCCCACGTCCGCCGCCGTACCGACAACCTGCCCCTTGAACTCGGGTAGCCCCGGCGAGGACCGCCACATGTACGTCAAGTCCGACATACCCGCCTCGCGGATCCAATCGGCATCACCTGGAAGCACGGGGTGATCGAACTGCATGAGCACCTTCGACGTGTCCGGCTGAGGCGCGGCTTTGATGGCCTCGACCTTCTCCGTTGGCAGGGCCGGGGAGAACTCGATGGCGCCGGCGGCCAGTACTGCGGCGGGCACGGTCATCACCAGGTAGCGCGACCGATAGGTGACGGCACGCCCCTGCTGCTCGGCCTGGACGACGATTCCGGAAGTCGAGTGCTCCACGCGCTTCACCACCGTCTTGAGCTGCAGCGGGAGGTTTTCGGCGAGCGGGAGGAGGATCTGGTTGTAGCCGCCGACGACCTGGAAGTTCTTGTACTCCGGTGGGACGCCGGCCTGGTCGGTCGTCTCCCATCGGCCGCCCAGTTGGGTGCGGGAGATGTGGGTGCCCGCGAAGTGGGTCTTCAGGTTGTACTTGCGGACCAGTTCCCAGGTCGAGGCATTCGCCCCGTGGATGAACTCACACCCGAGCTCGATCGGGACGGGCATCGACGTCCGATCGGTGAACATGCGGCCGCCGATCCGATCCCGGGCCTCGACGACCATGACCTTCTTCCCGGCATCGGCCAGGTCCCTGGCGGCGCTCAGGCCGGTGGCACCCGCGCCGACAACGACGACATCGAACTCATGGTCGCCATCGTTCTTCCGAGGTGCTCCCGTCGAGCACGCGGCGAGAGTGCCGGCCGCGAGGGTAGCGGCACCTAGGAGGACGCCCCGACGCGTGACCACTTGGCGCTTGAGTTCCATTTCGCTTCAGACCTTTCTCAGAGGATCTTCCCTGTGACCGCTTCGCGCCGCCCACCGTAACAGACCGTCTGGTCGGTTGGTAACATGAGCTGAGACGCAGGAGGTCGAGATGGGAAAGATCAGAGATGCCGAACGGACGAAGGCGCGAATCCTCCACGCGGCGGCGGACGCGGTCCGCCGAGCGGGGCCGAGCGTGTCGCTCGACGCGATCGCGCAGGAAGCCAAGGTGTCCAAGGGCGGGCTGATGCACCACTTCCAGACGCGGGAGCAGTTGATGCTCGCGCTGGTGGAGAACCTGTACACCGCTTTCGAGGCCTCGGTGAAGGAGGCCTTGTCGAAGGATGACACCGCTCCTGGCCGCCTTGCCCGCGCCTACATCCGAGCGTCATTCGCCGGGATAGAGCCGTCGGAAGAGGCGAGCGACCAGCTCCTCCTGGCTCAGCTCGCCCTCCAGCCCGCGATACGCCGGTACATCGAAGAACTCGAATCCCGCTGGCACAAGGACCTGGCCGAGGACGGATTGCACCCCAGGATGGCGCTACTGATCAGCGCAGCCACCGAAGGCGCCGGACTGGGCGAAACAGAGGACGGCCCCGACTCCGACAGGCTCCGGCAACTGGAGCGCGACCTCTTGACCTTGACCCGGGCCGCGCCGGCCATCATGGCCGTCCTCGACATCGCAGACCCACCGCGGCCCTAGTCACGGTCGCCAACCGACCAGCTGGACTGCTAGTTACCCGACCTGCCTGCTGCAGATCACCTTGTTGGTGAGCGTCTGGTCCGCCTCGTTGTACGGCTGCGCGAGATCGATTTCGGAGTCCCCGTAGGTCAGCGAGAGCTCGAGGTCCTGCTGCCGTCCGGCGAGCTGCCCATGATCGTCCCGTAGCCGTGGAAGCCGCTGCCTCCGGCCTAGGTCGTCGGCACCCCTGCTTATTCGCGTAGACAGCGCGTCCCCTCAGCGACCGCTCGCCTTGAGCGTTCTTACTCGCTCTGGTAGCCCTTCGCCTGCATGGTGAACAGGCGGGCGTAGGTGCCACCGCCGGCGAGCAATGACGTGTGGGTGCCGGTCTCCGTGACAGCTCCGTCGTCCAGGACGACGATCAGGTCGGCATCGCGCAAAGTACCGAGGCGGTGCGAGATCAGTACCGAGGTGCTTCCCGCGCGCAAGGTGCTGATCCTGGCATGCAGCTCGGCTTCGGCCTCCGGATCAAGGCCCGCGTTCGGCTCATCGAGGATCAACAGGTCTGCGTCGGCGCGGAGGAAGGCCCGGGCCAGCGCCAACCGCTGCCACTGACCGCCGGAAAGAAGGACTCCGGTCCCGTCCGACCCGTCGTCATCGGCGAACATCCGGCTGAGCATGGTGCGGTAGCCGTTCGGAAGCTTCTCGACGACATCGTGGATGTCCGCCTGGATGGCAGCCGCAGTGATCCGATCTGGATCCTCCAACGCGGTGAGGTCCCCGAGCGCGATGTTCTCCTCCGCGGTGAGGTCATAGGACATGAAGTCCTGGAACACCGCGCCGACCCTGTCCCGTAGCCGGGCCGGATCGAGATCGCGCAGGTCGACCCCATCCCAGGTGATCCTGCCCTTGGTCGGGTCGTACATTCGGCACAGGAGTTTGACGACGGTGGATTTGCCCGCGCCGTTCCTTCCGACCAGACCGACGGCCATGCCGTACGGAATGGTGACCGTCACGCCTCGTAGCACCCACGGCAGGCCATCGTCGTAGCGGAACCAGACATCTTCGAGGACGATCCCGCGGCGTAGTTCCGGAGTCGCGACCGGATGCTCCGCAACGGGCATCTCTGGCGGAGCGCCGAGTACGACGGTGTAGTGGTCGAAGATCATCAGCTGTTCGTTCGTCTGCGCCAGCAACGACATGATGCCGGCTACCGCGATCTGCACACCCGCGACCGCAGCGATGAACAGGGCAATGTCGCCCGCGGTCAGCTCACCGCGACCTGCCGCGAGAATCGCCCAGACCAGACCCGTACCGGCGACGGCAGCGGCGAAGAGCTCGAGTCCACTTTGGACGAACAGTTCGCGGCGGTCGAGCGCACGCCGGGCGGCGTGAATGCCCGACATCGTGCGCATCATCCTGCCGCGCAGAAAGTCGCCGGTGCCGAACAGCCGGATCTCTTTACTGGCACGCTCATCGGACAGCAGCATCTGGTAGAAGAGCTCGCGGCGTTCGTCCGGGCTCAACCGCATGGTGGTATTCACCCGGCGTTTTGCCAACGCGAGTTCGGCAAGCAGGGTCGGCAGCGCGGCGACCAGGACGATGCCGGCGAAGAGCGGGGTGATGACAAACAGCGAACCGAACAGGCCGAGCGCTGTAATCACGTTCCTGACCAATTGCATTGTTGCGATGGTCAACTGCGCCGGAGCACTATCGGCCGCTTCGGCAAGACGCAACTGGTTGAGGAACTGCGGATCCTCGAACCGGCCGAGTCCAGGGAATCGGTTGACCGCCTGATACAGCCGGTCCTTGGCCGCGCGGCTGATGCGCCGCTGCGCTTCGGCAGAGAAGTACTGCGTGATTTGCGGAAGCGTCGCGGTCAAGGCGCCGAGCACAGCAAGGGCGATCGCCATCGGAAGCAGTCCGTCGATCGCGGTGCCGCCGGTCACCGAGTCGATGACCAGCTTGGTCAGCCAGGTGACCGCGACCGGGAGCACCGCCCCGATCAGCGCGATCCCACCCAGCAGCCCGAGCTGCGCGGGTGCCTCCCGAAAGGCCAGCGCCACCGCGGGCGCCAACCCTCGCACCGTACGCCGGGCCTTCGTCGTCATCTGGTTCGACCCCGGGCACGTGGACGCATTGACCTGGTGACCACGCCGAGTACCGCATCTCCTGTGGTGAAGCCCCAGTGCCGGGAGTCCCCGCTGCGGGTCGGATTGTCCCCAAGCAGCAGCAGCCGTCCCTCCGGCACCAACGAACCCGCATCGTCGATACCGTTCTCGGCCCAACTGTGCCGGATGACTGGCGGTATCTGCTCGCCTGCCATCGCAGCCACGCGCTTGATCACCCAGGTCCCCGCCGCCGCGAACTCGGGCGACTGCGGGCGGGCAACAACGACCAGGTCACCGGTTCGGACCGCAGTCAGCGGAGCGCGTCGGACCAGGACCCGGTCGCCGTCGTACAGGGTCGGTTCCATGCTCGCGCCCTGTACGTCAACCACCACCAGCCGTCGCGTCCGCACGAACAGTACGAGGGACGCGGTCGCGACGACGGCAGCGATGACGACTCTTAACAACACCGCGAGATCTCCGCCGAGGTCCGGTCAGGCCGGCGTGGGAACTGGCAGCGTGGTGAACTCGAGGGCACTCGCGGTGATCTTGCCGGCCGC
>NZ_DASRXP010000610.1:0-10887 GCF_035687465.1 Kribbella sp. | reverse complement strand
GGATCCTCTGCAACTCGACCCGAGCGGACTCACCACACTCGACAGCTGGCAGCCCTCTCCCGACGGCTCACTGCTCGCCTTCCAGGTCTCCCGTGGCGGCGACGAGCAGTCCGTTCTGCACGTGCTCGACGTGACCACCGGGCAACTGGTGGCCGGCCCGATCGACGGCTGCCGCTATTCACCGGTCGCCTGGCTGCCGGACGGGAAGTCCTTCTACTACGTGCGATTCCGCCAGGTTCTGCTGCACCACCTCGGCTCGACCGAGGACATTGCGGTGCTCACCGACGAAGCGTCGTACGGGCTGGAGATCAGTGCGGACGGGCGCTGGCTGACGATCTCGGCGGTGCGCGGCGGGGCCAACGACCTATGGCTCGTCGACCTCAGCAAGGACGAGCCGCCGACTGCCGTGCAACAGGACGTCGACGCGATCACAGTGATGTCGGTTGGCCGGGACGGACGCCTGTACGTCGTGACCACGCGCGACGCACCGACCGGGAAGATCTGCGTCGGCGATCCCGAGGAGCCGCTCGTCTGGCGCGACCTGGTGCCGGCCGATCCCGAAGCGCCGTTGAGCAGCCTGGCGATCCTCGACACCGTGATCCTGGTCGGCCGGACCCGGCGCGCGATCGGCGAGATCGCGATCCATGACCTCGAGACCGGCCGTCCGCTCGGCGAGGTTCCCCTCCCTGGCGTGGGCTCGGTTGGTTCGTTGACCACCAAGTCCGATGGCGGGAATGAGGCTTGGTTCAGCTACACCGACAGCATCACCCCCGCATCGGTCTACTGCTATGACGCCACCACAGCCCGTACTACGCAGTGGTCCCAGCCGCCCGGCGCGATCGCAGTACCGGACGCGCAGTACAGGCAGCTCGAGTACTTGTCGGCCGACGGCACCAAGCTCCGGATGCTCGTGATCGCCAAGCCCGGCGACCACGGCCCGCGACCGACGATCCTCTACGGGTACGGCGGTTTCGGGCAGTCGCTGACCCCGACGTACTCCGCCTTCACCCTGGCCTGGGTGGAAGCCGGTGGGGTGTTCGTGACGGCGAACCTCCGCGGTGGTGGGGAAGGTGGGGACGACTGGCACCGGGCCGGGACTCTCGACCGCAAGCAGAACGTCTTCGACGACTACCTCGCTGCGGCTGAGTTCCTGATCGCGGAGGGCTGGACCACGCCGGATCAGCTCGGGGTGTGCGGTGAGTCCAACGGTGGGCTGCTCGTCGGGGCCGCGATAACGCAACGGCCGGAGCTGTTCGCCGCGGCCGTCTGTTCCGCGCCGCTGCTGGACATGGTTCGGTACGAGCGGTCGGGGCTCGGCGCGCACTGGGTGCCGGAGTTCGGGTCGGCCTCGGATCCGGCCGCCCTGAAGAACCTGCTGAGCTACTCGCCCTATCACCGGGTGGTCCCGGGCGTGAAGTATCCGGCCGTCCTGTTCACGGTCTTCGGCAGCGACACGCGAGTGGATCCCTTGCACGCCAGGAAGATGTGCGCGGCGCTGCAACACGCAACAGAGGCTGGCGATCGGCCGGTACTACTCCGGCTGGAGCACGACGCCGGCCACGCCGCCGGCTCGGCAAGCAAGGGCATCGGCCTCGCCGCAGACATGCTCGCCTTCCTCGCCGAACACACTGGCCTCGCAGAACACACTGGCCTCGCAGAACATGCTGGTCTCGCAGAACGCACTGGTCTGGCCGAACACGCCGGTCCGGCCGGACGGCCTGGGTCGCGGCCATGACCACAACCTTTCGCTCGGTGGCCGGGCACGGCCGAGGCTGGTTGCCGTTGATCGGCGTGACGGCCTTGATCGGCAGCAGCGTGACCCTTGCCCTGCCGACCGTGCTGGGGCGCTCGGTCGACGCGATCGTCGCCGGCCACGGCTACACAACCTGGCTATGGGTGGCTTGCGGACTCGTGTCGGCCGGCATCGTCTGCAGCCTGATCGACGTCTTCGCCGGCACCGCCTGCGTCGCCGGCACGACGGCCTGGCTCCGACACCGGCTGGTCCGGCAAGTCATCCGCAGCGGACCCGAAGGCACCCGCCACCTCGACACCGGAGACCTGGTCAGCCGAGTCTCCGGGAACGCGGTCGACGCCGCACAGGCCGGGCCGGCGGTCGTCAGTGCGTTCGCAGCCGCCATCCCGCCGGTGGGCAGCCTGATCCTGCTCGCGCTCATCGACCCTTGGCTGGCGCTCGCCTTCTTCGGCGGCGTCGCACTGGTGATCGCTGTGCTCTGGGTCTTCGCCCGCCGGACGGCCGAGATCAGCCTGGCCTACCAGGAAACGCAGGGCCGGATCTCTTCCCTGCTGACCGAAGCGCTGCGAGGCATCCGCACGATCGCCGCCGCGGGCACGACCACCCGCGAAGAACACCGCATCCTCGGCCTCCTCCCGGAGCTCCACAAGCACGGCCTGCTCACCTGGCGCGTGCTGGCGAGATCAGGTGCCCAGGCCGCGATCGTCGGGCCCCTCGTCCTGGTCGCCGTCCTGGCCGTCGGCGGGCTCCAACTCGTCGAGGGCCGGATCACCGCGGGTGAACTCTTCGCCGCCAGCCAGTACGCCGTACTGGGGGCCGGCCTCGGCAGTCTGACCGGGGTGATCGGGGAACTCGCTCGCGCCCGGGCCGGGATCCATCGCGCGGCCGAGGTCCTCGCCGTCGAATCAGTTGCCCACGGCACCCTTCCGCTCCCGGCCGGTCCGGGACGGCTGACCTTCGACGAGGTCACCGTCGTCGCCGGCGACACCGTACTGCTGGAACGCGTGAACCTCGACCTTCCGGGCGGCGCGACCGTCGCCGTGGTCGGCCCGAGCGGCGCCGGCAAGTCCGTACTGGCGGCTCTCGCGGCCAGACTCCGCGACCCGTCGTTCGGCCAGGTACTGCTCGACGGCGTGCCGATGCAAGCCGTCCACCGCCGGGCACTGCGGAACGCCGTCGGCTGCGCCTTCGAGCGCCCGGTCCTGGTCGGATCGACCATCGGCGACGCGATCTCGCACGACGCGGTCAACACGGTGCGCACCCTGGCCGCCGCCCGGGCCACGCATGCCCACGACTTCATCAGCCGCCTTCCCGAGGGCTACCGCACACCGTTGCTGACAGCACCTATGTCAGGTGGCGAGCGGCAGCGGCTCGGACTCGCCCGCGCCTGGCCGGCCAACCGTCTGCTGGTGCTGGACGACGCTACCTCCAGCCTCGACACCGCGACCGAACTGCAGATCAGCAAGACCCTGACCGACGACCGCCACCACCGGACCAGGTTGATCGTGACGCACCGGATCGCGACCGCCGCCCGCGCCGATCTGGTGGTCTGGCTGGATCACGGCCGGGTCCGCGCCGTCGGCCCGCACGACGTGCTCTGGCAGGACATCTCCTACCGTGAGGTGTTCGGATGAGACGCGAACTGCGCTACGGCGCCGCGGCTGTTCGGAAACGACCTGCGCTCAAGCTGGCCCTCTGGTCCATACCGGAGATCCTGCCGACCGCGATCTACGGCGTCGCCGTCGCGCACGCCACGGACAACTTCCTGGCCGGCCGGGCCTGGCAGGGAATCGCCTGGCTCGGCGGCCTGATCGTCGCCGCCTGCTTCGGCGCGGCCGGCGCACACCAGGTCTACGGCCGCCTCGGCGACCTGGTCGAGCCCTTGCGCGACGACCTCGTACGCCGGGTCGTGGGTGGCGCGTTGCGTACTGGTGACGACGCCGCCGTGGCCCGGCTGAACCGCCAGGTCGAGATCGTCCGGGACACCTTCGCCGGTCTGGTGCTGGTGATCCGCAACTTCGCGGTCACCCTGTTCGGCGTACTGGCCGGGCTGTTGTCGCTGGCACCGATGATCGCGGGATTCGTCGTACCGCCGTTCCTGCTCGGGTTCATCGCCTCGCTGGCGGTGCTGGGCCTCGCGGCCGACCGGGTCCGGGCATCCCTGCAAGCCGACGAAGACCTGGCCACTGCGGCCGGGATGACGTTCAGCGGGGTTCGGGACATCACCGCGACCGGCGCCGAGGAGTTCTCCGAACGGCTGGTCGGACAACCGATCAAGGCTCAGGCCTCCGCCGAGCGAGCACTCGCGAAGGTCGCTGCCCTGCGCACGTTGTGCTTCGCGGTCGGCGGCTGGGCCCCCCTGCTGATCCTGCTGGCCGCCGGGCCCTGGCTGGTCAACCGCGGAGTCAGTACAGGCACCCTGCTCGGCGGTCTCACCTACGTGCTGATCGGCCTACAGCCCGCCCTCAGCACAGTGATGAGCGCACTGGGTGACAGCGGCCTCCGGTACGTCGTGACGCTGGGCCGGATCCTCGACACAGAAGCGCCCGTGGTTCCCCAGCGACCGATGGCCGACTGCAACGGCTACCAGGTGAAGCTGCGGGACCTGACCTTCGCCTACGGACCCAAAGCCGAACCGGTACTGGAGAATCTCGACCTGAGCATCCTCGAAGGAGATCACCTCGCCGTGGTCGGCCCGAGCGGAATCGGCAAGTCGACGCTTGCTGGACTGATGTGCGGGATGCTCGCCCCGACGAGCGGGCGGCTGCTACTGGGCGGAGTACCGCCGACCGAGTTGTCCACCGACCGGCTGGCGCAGACGAGGGTACTGATCCCGCAGGAGGCCTATGTCTTCAGCGGCACTGTCATGGAGAACCTCAACTACCTGCTGCCGGACGCGTCGGTACCGGAGGTCTGCCAAGCGATCGGGGCAATCGGCGCCGGCGCTCTCATTGACCGCCTCGGCGGGTTGGACGCCCAGGTGCGACCCGGAGACTTGTCGGCCGGTGAGCGGCAGTTGATAGCGCTGGCCCGGGCCTATCTGTCGCCGGCGCCGCTGGTGGTGCTGGACGAGGCGACCTGCTTCCTCGACCCCGAGGCGGAGCGCCGGGCCGAGGAGGCGTTCGCGGCTCGCGGCGGCACGTTGATCGTGATCGCGCACCGGATCAGCTCGGCGTTGCGAGCGCGGCGCATCCTCGTGCTCGACGGCAACAAGGCTGCCATCGGCAACCACACCACGTTGCTGCGGACGTCACCGCTCTACCGCGAACTCCTCGGCCACTGGCAGCCCGGAGGTGCTGCGCAGGTCGGAGGGGCTGGGCAGTTCGGAGGTGCTCAGATCCAGCCGGCGTCCTGAGCCTTGCGGATCGCCTCGATCCGGCTGCGCGCGCCTGTCTTCGCGAGGATCCGGGACAGGTAGTTCCGCACTGTTCCCGCACTCAGGCTGAGTGTCCGGGCGATCTCCTGCGCGGTCGCGCCGGTGGTGACCTGACGCAGTACTTCGCACTCGCGGTCGGTGAGTGGATTGTCCCCGGCTTTGAGCGCCGCGACCGCGAGCCGGACGTCGACGACCGGCAGTCCCTTCGCCACGTCACGCACGGCCTGGACCATCTGGTCGGGCGTCGCGTCCGTCGCCAGCAGGCCGATCCGCGGCGCCTGCTTGACCAGCGCCAGGCTGGTCGCGGCGATCGCCTCGTGGTCGATCAGGACCAGCACCCCGCGACCGACCAGCTTCCGGCACAGGTCCTCGATCCCGACCTTGCCGGGCAGTTGCGGCTCGAGCACCACCACGTGGGGTCGCAGCCGTACGGCGTTCAGTACGTCGTCCGAGCAGTCCAGCTCGGCCATCACATCCAGATCGGACTCCCTGGACAGCATCGCGGCCAGTGCGCCTCGCACCAATGTGCCGCGATGCCCGAGGACCACTCGGATCACCGCCATGCCCCCATCAACTAGATCGCCTCACTCCGCGGCTCGCCCAAGCCCGCTATCCGAACAACGACCGAGTTCGCCGGATGACACGCACCGGCTGTCCGTCAGTCGCTCCAGATGCCGAAAACGCGCCTGATGGCAAGGTGCCGACAGCACAGGAAACCGTTCTGTTGTTGGCGTTCGGGCGACTACAGGCCGCGAAAGTTCGGACAGATTTGGCCAGAACTCTTGCGCTCCAGGCTCAGGTCGCGCACGATGACTCAGGTCGCGTTCGTTATCGGGGCGTGACCATTCGGACGCCTCTTCGTGATGTCGTCCGGTTGCCCGGTCCCCCCACCCGGAAGGGAGTGGTACCTCACCAGACTGCGGAGCCCGGTGCGGCCGCCCGACCGATGGCGGCCGGCGATCCGAGCCTCACGCACCCAGGTGACGACCACCTTCGTCTCGCCCGACCAGTTCGCACTTCCCGGTCCGTGGCGAGGTTCTCGGGGTAAGTGCGCACGCGGCTGAATCAGCCGGGCAGGAACCAGTTCACCATGCCCAGCTCATGAGGAGCAGAACACCGATGTCCAAAGCTCGACATGCCCGTCCCCGGCGCAGTACCCGCCGGGTGGTCCGGACGCTGTCCATCGCCGGCCTCGGCGCCGGTATCACTGCCGCCGGCGCGGGTGCTGCCTTCGCCACCGATTACACGGTCAAGCCCGGCGACACCCTCTCCGAGATCGCCCAGGCGAATGGTGCCGACTGGCACCAGCTGGCCGAGCTCAACAACCTGAACAACCCGGATCTGATCCTGATCGGGCAGACGCTGCGGCTCGACGGCCAGCAGAAGGCCATCGCGCCGAAGAAGAAGACGACCACGACCACCCAGGGCCGGACCGTCCCCAAGAAGACCGTGCGCAAGCCACGCGCAACCCGCTCCGAGACCAACCGGCCCACCACCAGCAGCAGCGTGACCATGAGCGCCGCCTGGAAGAAGGTGGCCAACTGTGAGTCGAGCGGCAATCCCCGGGCGGTGAACCCGGCCGGGTACTACGGCCTCTTCCAGTTCGACAAGCAGACCTGGCGCAGCGTCGGCGGCACCGGCAACCCGGCACAGGCGTCGGCAGCCGAGCAGTTGATGCGGGCGAAGAAGCTGTACGCGCAGCGGGGCGCATCCCCCTGGCCGGTCTGCGGCCGCTTCCTGCGCTGACCCCTCGAAACACACCGAGTAGACACAGCGGGGCGACGGTCGAGTAAGCCCGTCGCCCCTCTGTCCTGCTTCAGTGCTGAATGACCAGCATCTGGTCAGCGCCCACCTGGAACTCGTAGGGCACCTTGCGGATCTCGGTGCTCACGCCCTCGAGCTCTTCCAGCAGCTCGGGCAGAAAGCCCACCGGCTCACCGGCCCCCTGCCGCACGAGCGGGAAGATCCGCACCTCCGACCGCGACACCCGGACCAGTTCACGCAACGCGGCCGCGTGCCACGCCCGGTCATACTTGTCCGCCCAGGTGAAGAGCAGATGCGAGCACAACACCAGCTCGAACCGCCCGTCGGCGAACGGCAGCTCCGGCAAAGTCCCCGCGACGTACCGCTCGGGCGCCACCGAGATGTCCTGCAGGAATCGGTCGGCCGCCTCGATCCGCATCTCGTCCCTGCGATCAGGTGACCCGTACCAGTGCCAGACGAAACTTCCCGCGTGCTCGTCGACGATGCTCGAGCCGACCGGCAGACTCCGGCGTACGGTGTCGACCAGTTCGGGAGCGGGCAGCTCGTACGCCGAGTCGACGGCGACGGCGTCGACGCCACGGACAGTGGCCTCCGCGGTGAAGCTCGACCCTCCCGCGCAGCAGTCGAGCACGGATTCGGGGAGCTCTGACAGGTCGAACATCGCCTCGTACTCGGCGTACGAGCGAGATGTCACCAACACGGGTCGCTACCTTTCGACGGTGGTCCTCCGGCGCAGCCGGCGGTCCAGCAGGGTCGCCCCGGCCGCCAGCGCCAGGAACAGTAGCGCGACCAGCAGACAATTCAGCAACACCCGGCCATAGCCGTGCTCGCTGACATCGACGAACGGATACGGGTAGAAGCCGGTTCCCTCGCCGCGGATCAGGGTGAACACCAGCCAGAGCAGCGGATAGACGATGGACCAGCCGACAACGGTCGTATCGGTCTGACCACGAGGCCCGAAGAACAGCCACCCCAGCACTCCGAGCAGCGGGGTGATCGTGTGCAGCAGCAGATTCGCGACGGCAGCGCCACCGGACAGCTCGTCCAGCCCGGCCAGCGCCACGTGGTACACGATCCCCGTGACCGCGATGCAGAGCACACCGTTCAGCCGCAGGGTTCTGAACAGCAGCGAGTCACCGCCACGGTTGAGCGCCAGCAGCAGAGTCGTTGCCCCGAGCAAGAGGTTCGACTGGATGGTGAAGAAGGCGAACACGTTGAACACGCGGTCCGGGTTCTCCGGGAAGTACCCGTCGCTGGTGGTCGCCGTCACCACCAACTGGATGATGATCCCGGCGGTCACCACCACAGCGGTGACCGCGAACCAGACTCGCCCCGCCACCGATTTCGTCATGCCCGAAATCTACGGCGCCAGAGCGGGTCCGGCTGGGAGGTCAGGCGGCCAGCTTCTCCCGGGTCTCCTCGTCGACGTCCTTGTCCACCTTGTAGCTGAACGAGACGAACGCGTCGATCACGAGCACGATCGTCCAGGTGTACGCCGGGCCCAGCAGAGCGTCGTACCCCTTGCCGGACAGCAGGCCGAGAGCGATCATCAGGCCGCAGCCGATGACGTAGGCGAGCAGATGCTTGAACCAGCCTCGCCGCTCCCGGCGAACCTTCTCGCGACTGCCCTTCGCGGGCTTGACCGGACGCGGCGCGCCGGCGAACTTGTGCGCGGCCCAGCCGTCCGCCCATTTGATGCTCGAATGCCCGAAGGCCACGCTGATCCCGATGAAGATCGCGGCCAGCGAGTGATTGAAAGAGGGCTCAGCACCGCGGCGCAGATCGACGATGCTGGCGACGAGCAGCACGACGTCGACCAGCGGCACGCTCGCCAGCAGCACCATGCCCACCTTCGGCAGTCGGAGCAGATAGCGCGTCACCATCCCGGCGGCGAGTAGGACCCAGAAGCCGATTTCACACGCGGCGATCACAGCTAACAGCACGACGTCCATCCTTCCGATCTATTTAGTACGACCGTGTTGACAACGACGATAACACAAGTGTGCTAAAAAGGGCACATGCCCAAGATCGTCGATCACGACGCCCGCCGCGAGGAGATCGCCCGGGCCCTGTGGCGGGTGGTCCGCCGGGACGGCATCCGCGCCGCCTCGGTCCGGACCGTCGCCGCCGAAGCCGGCTGGTCGGCGGGTTCGGTCCGCTACTACTTTCCCGACCAGGACGGCCTGCTGAGCTTCGCGATGAACCTGGTCTCCCGCAGGGTGGGCGAGCGGATCGCCGCGATCGAGCCGAAGGGCACCGCGACCGAGATCGCGCTGCGCTATCTGGAAGAGGTCGTCCCGCTGGACAGCGAACGGCAGGCCGAGTTCGACATCTGGCTCTCGTTCGTCGCCCAGGCCCAGGCCGAGACCGGCGAGGGTGGCCTGCGCGAACATCTCGGTCCGGTCCACGAGGACCTGCGCGCACTCTGCCAGACCCTGCTACGCGCGCTGTCCGATGCAGGCGGGCTGCGCCCGGAGCTCGAGCTGGAGCTGGAGGTCGAGCGGCTGCACGCGCTGATCGACGGCCTGGCTCTGCACGCCGTCATCCAGCCTTCGCACACCACCCCGGACCGGGTCCGGCAGATCCTTCGCGACCACCTGGAGACCCTGCAGCCGTGAGGGTCTCACCTGTCCTTGTCCGACAACTGCCAAGTTTGGACGAGGCCTGATGTAAAGGTTGTCCTGCGTGGCACGATCCCCCTTATGGAGACCGAGGGGGTGATCGTCGTCAGCGGAATCATGGCGGCCGGGAAGTCCACGGTGTCCCAGTTACTGGCCGAACGCTTCCAGTACGGCGTCCATCTCCGCGGGGATGTGTTCCGCCGGATGATCGTCAGCGGCCAGGCCTCCTCCGCGATCGACAACGGCGAGGAAGCCCAGCAGCAACTCAGGCTGAGGTACCGGTTGGCCTGCCAAGCGGCCGACGGCTACGCCCAGGCCGGTTTCACCGTCGTCCTGCAGGACGTCGTGATCGGTGAGCTGCTGCGCGAGTTCCTCGACGGTATCGAGACCCGGCCGCGCTACCTCGTCGTCCTCACTCCGCGTCCCGAGGTGATCACCAACCGGCTGGGGGTTGGCTACCACCACTCGGTCAACGAGCTCGACTACGAACTGCACGCCTTCAGCCCGCGCCGCGGCCTCTGGCTGGACAACTCCGACCTCTCCCCGAACGAGACCGTCGACGCGATCCTCGGACGCCTCGACGAGGCCCGCTTCGACTAGTCGCCGTCGCTACCCAGGGGTAGTTTGAGCAGATGGCGACCACCGTACGGCGGACCTCGTGCAACCTCTGTGAAGCCATCTGCGGTGTGCTCGTCACCGTCGAGGACGGTCGGATCACCGATATCCGCGGGGACGACGCGGACCCTCTCTCGCGCGGACACATCTGTCCGAAGGCAGTCGCGCTGAAAGACCTCCAAGAGGACCCGGACCGCCTGACGAAGCCGGTACGGCGTACTTCGGACGGCTGGGAGGAACTCGGCTGGGACGAGGCGTACGAGTTCGTCGTGGCCAGGTTGCTCGAGATCCAGAAGGAGCACGGGCGGAACTCGGTCGGGGTATATCTGGGCAATCCCAACGTGCACAGCCTCGGAGCGATGACCCACATGCCGACGGCATTGCGGCTGCTGCGGACCAGGAACCGCTTCAGCGCGACCTCGGTGGATCAGCTGCCGCACATGCTCGCGGCGTACCTCCTTTATGGGCACCAACTGATGGTCCCGGTGGCGGACATCGACCGGACGTCTTACCTGCTGATGCTGGGCGCGAACCCGCTCGCCTCGAACGGCAGCATGATGACCGCGCCCGGGTTCGGCCGGCGGCTCAAGGAGGTCCGGAAGCGCGGTGGTCGCGTCGTCGTGATCGACCCGCGTCGCACCGAGACCGCTGCAGTGGCCGACGAACACCATTTCGTCCGGCCCGGTACGGATGCGGCGTTCCTGTTGGCATTGATCCATCAGGTGATCGCCGACGGTCACGCCGCGCCCGCGCAGTAC
>NZ_DASRXP010000609.1:0-6782 GCF_035687465.1 Kribbella sp. | reverse complement strand
ACGTCGTCGAGGTAGCCGGCGCGGAAGCCGGCTTCGGAGTAGGCGAGGTAGAACTCCCACATCCGGCGGAAGGTGCCGTCGAAGCCCAGGTCGGCGATGTGCGGCCAGCGTTCGATGAAGCGGTTCCGCCAGACGCGCAGGGTGCGGGCGTAGTCCGGGCCGAGGTGCCGGATCACCTCCGCGCGAAGGCCGGTGTGTTCCGTGGCGACCTGCTCGATCACCTGGACGGACGGGATGAGCCCGCCCGGGAAGATGTACTTCTGCACCCAGGTGAAGGTGTTCCGGGTCGCCAGCATCCGCTCGTGCGGCATCACGATCGCCTGCACCACCGCAGTACCGCCTGGCGCGAGGCGGCGTTCGATCGCGTCGAAATAGACCGGCCAGTACTTCTCGCCGACCGCCTCGATCATCTCCACGCTGAGCACCGCGTCGAACTCGCCGATCTGGTCGCGGTAGTCCCGCAGCGCCACCTGCACGCGATCGCTGACCCCGGCGTCGGCGATCCGCCGCTGGGCGAGCAACGCCTGCTGGGACGCGATCGTGATCGCGGTGACCCACGCACCACGTTGGGCCGCGCGGATCGCGAGACTCGCCCAGCCGCAGCCGATGTCGAGCACCCGCGAACCGGACCGCACGCCGGCCGCATCCAGGATCGAGTCGAGCTTGCGCAGTTGTGCCGCTGACAGTTCCTCGTACGACGCCGTCGCCAGATCTGCCTCAGTGTTCTCGAACAGAGCAGCCGAATACGTCAACGACGGATCCAGGAACTCCGCGAACATCGCGTTGCTCAGGTCGTAGTGCCGGCTGACGTTCTCCCGGGCACCGGCCCGGTCGTTCTCGTGGTCGCCGGGCTGACTCCGGGTGACCAGCCAGCGCAGCGACTGGGCCCACTTCGGCAGCAGATGGCTGTCCCGGTCCGAGCTGAACCGCTCGGCGAACGGCATCAGCAGATCGGCCAGATCGGTCCCCGGTTCCGGATCCCAGTCGCCGGCAAGATAGGCCTCGCCGAACCCGGATCCGGCGTCCTGACCGAGCCGGTCGAGGAACGCGCCGCCGCGGTGCACCCTCATCACCGGACCACCCAGCCCGTACCGGCGGTTGTCCAGCACGATCGTGGCCGGCAGATCCCGGGCGACGAAACGGATCGCCGTCAGCGCGCCGGCCCGGCGTACCGGGTTGGAGCGGGGTGGCCGCAGGCTCGGCCACGTCTCGGTCGCCGGTTCGTGCACGGCCGGGATGAGATCGGTCATTCTGTCTACCTCGAATTTCGGTCCGTCCTGGGTCGCACCCTACGGCCGGAAGGCGGCCGGTGGGCGCGACACGAGGACGGCAGCTTTCAGCCGGCTCTCTGGCCGAGGATCAGGTGGTTGCCGTCGGGGTCCTCGGCACGTGCCACCCGCTCGCCCCAGGGCTGGTCGGCGGGTTCTTGCGTGATCCGTCCGCCGGCAGCACGGATCCGGTCGACAGTCGCCTGGCAGTCGTCGACGTACAGCCACAGCGAGATCGCCGCGGTACCGCCGGCGGGCTCGAAGGCCGGGTCGTGCCCCAGCCCCAGGGATGCCTTGCCGAAGCGCAGACTCACGTACGCCGGGGGACCGTCGGGCGGGAACTGGTACACCTGTTCACCGCCCAGCACGTCCGTGTAGAACGGCAGCAGCCGTTCCAGCTCAGCACTCGTCACGATAGGGGAAACGTCGTCGACGGCCATCGGTTACCTCCTCGTTCGTCAGGATGCTCTCATCGTGAGATGACGAACGGGAAAGCCGTGGATCGACGGAGCCGGAAAAGCTGGGTTCAGCGACCCTTCATGGCCTGACGGGCGCCCTTGAGGCTGGTCGGCACCGGGCCCTTCGGCATCGGCACCTGCGGC
The DNA here is from genome assembly GCF_035687465.1 of Kribbella sp. Taxonomy (NCBI): domain Bacteria; kingdom Bacillati; phylum Actinomycetota; class Actinomycetes; order Propionibacteriales; family Kribbellaceae; genus Kribbella; species Kribbella sp. The sequence continues at coordinate 4,912 of NZ_DASRXP010000609.1, read as the reverse complement.
CGGACGGCGTCGAGCGCCTTCAGCCGCTGCAGCAGGTCGGTGATCTCGGACGGCTGCAGCGAGGCCGGCAGTTTCATCACGTACTTGGTCAGCTTGCGGATGTCGACCTCACCCTCACCCGAGCCGGCCATCACCTCGATCACCGGCGCGCCACCGGCGACCCGGCTGTGCTTCTTGCGCTCGGCGCCGAGCAGGTTCTTCACCCGGCTCGGCTGGCCCTCGCCGACCAGCACGATGCCCGGACGGCCGACGACCCGGTGCACGATGTCCGCGTTCTTGGTGACCGCGATGGCCGGGGTGACGTTCCAGCCGCGGCGCAGCGTCTGCAGCGCGGACGCCGCCGCACCCGCCTGGCCCTCGATCTGGCTGTACGCCGCCTTCTCCACCCGGCGACCGAAGATGATCGTGGTGCCGAGGAAGCCGAGCGCCACGCCCAGCGGGATCCAGACCAGCAGCGGCCCGACCAGGAAGCCGAGCGCCACGAAGACGGCGACCACGCCGAGGAAGATCGCGGCGAGCAGCAGCCCGATCCGCGGGTCGGACTTCTTGGTCAGCTGGTACGCCGACCGGATCTGCTTCAGTCTGCCGGTCTTCTCCGCGGGAGCGTCGTTCTTGGCCATCTCAACCCTGTCTCTGTCTGCTGTCTCTCAGGCGTCCTGGGTCGCCGACGTCATGCGCGACTCCACAGCCTGACGGTACAGCCGACCGGCCCGGTAGGACGAACGCACGAGCGGCCCGGACATGACTCCGGCGAAGCCGATCTGCTCGGCCTCGTCCTTCATCTCGACGAACTCCTCCGGCCGGACCCAGCGCTCCACCGGGTGGTGCCGGACCGACGGGCGCAGGTACTGCGTGATGGTGATGATCTCGCAGCCCGCGTTGTGCAGGTCGCGCAGAGCCTGGCTGACCTCTTCGCGGGTCTCGCCCATTCCGAGGATCAGGTTGGACTTGGTCACCAGGCCGTAGTCGCGGGCCTGGGTGATCACGTCCAGCGAGCGCTCGTACCGGAAGCCCGGCCGGATCCGGCGGAAGATCCGCGGCACCGTCTCGATGTTGTGCGCGAACACCTCGGGGCGGGACGAGAACACCTCGGCCAGCTGCTCGGGGACCGCGTTGAAGTCGGGCGCGAGCATCTCGACGCCGGTGCCCGGGTTGTGCTCGTGGATCTGCCGGATGGTCTCGGCGTACAGCCAGGCGCCGCCGTCCTCGAGGTCGTCGCGGGCGACGCCCGTCACGGTCGCGTAGCGCAGGCCCATCTTGGTGACGGACTCGGCGACCCGGCGGGGCTCGTCGCGGTCCAGCGCCTGCGGCTTGCCGGTGTCGATCTGGCAGAAGTCACAGCGCCGGGTGCACTGGTCGCCGCCGATCAGGAAGGTGGCCTCGCGGTCCTCCCAACACTCGAAGATGTTGGGGCAGCCGGCCTCCTGACACACCGTGTGGAGCTCCTCGGATTTCACCAGCGCCTGCAGCTTCTGGTACTCCGGGCCCATCTTGGCGCGCGTCTTGATCCACTCGGGTTTGCGCTCGATCGGGGTCTCCGCGTTGCGCACTTCGAGTCTGAGCAGCTTCCGTCCTTCTGGAACGATCGTCACACGCACCAGAGTACGCGGCGGCCGACAGCAGTCATCCACCCGTAGGGTGGTGAACCATGTCCAGCGACCATGCCACTGCAACCGGTACTGCGAGTGCCGCGGATCCGACGGCGTCGTGTCCGTCGGCGGCGGACTGGCAGCGGCCGGGGCCGACGCGGCGGGAGCAGCGGCAGGATCTGTTCCTGGGGCTCGGGATGGCCGTGGCAGCCGTCGTCGGCACCGAACTGGCGCGCAGCACCTCGGGAATCCCGGTCGACATGGGCATCGGCGGGGTCGAGGCCTACGTCCTGAGTGCGGCGGTGGCCCTGCCGCTATGCCTGCGGCGGCGCTTCCCACTGACCGTGCTGCTCGTCGTCTCGGTGCTGTTCTTCACCAACGGGGAGCGGAACACGTTCGCCTTCGCGGGCAACCTGGTCACCCAGGCGACCCAGTTCATGGCGATCTACGCGGCCGTCGCCTGGGCGCGGGACCGGCGCCGGATGAAGCTGGCGATGGTGGTCGTGTTCGCGGGCATGTTCGGGTGGCTGGCGTACGGCTTCATCAAGGCGCTGGTCGACGACTCGATCAAGGGTCCCGGCGACGGCCTGCTCTCGCCGTACCTGTCCTACCTCCTGCTGAACCTGGCGCTGAACGTCGTCTACTTCTTCGGTGCCTACTTCTGGGGCCGCACCGCCTGGCGAACCGCCCGCCAGCGGTACGAACTGGAGCAGCAGGCCGCGGAGCTGGCCACCCAGCAGCAGGCGAACGCCCGCCGCGCGGTGATCGACGAGCGGCTGCGGATCTCCCGCGAACTGCACGACGTGGTGGCGCATCACATCAGCAGCATCGGCGTCCAGGCCGGTGGGGCCCGCCGGGTGATGGACACCGACCCCGACGCCGCGAAGAACGCGCTCAGCGTGATCGAGAACTCCAGCCGCACGGCGGTGAACGAGATGAGGCAGCTGCTCGGCATGCTCCGGGCGGCCGACCCGGACCTCGACGAGGAGCTCGGCCTCCCGGCGCTCAAGGAACCACAGGCTGGAGCCGACCGGCTGCCCGCGCTGGTCGCGATGGTGAACGGCGATGGGCTGTCCGTCGGGTTCCATCAGATCGGGCCGCCGGTGGTGCTGCCGGAGACCGTCTCGGTGTCGGTGTACCGGATCGCGCAGGAGGCGCTGACGAACGTCCGGCGGCACTCGACCGCCCGGAGCGCGCACGTGACGATGCGCTATCTCGCCACCGCGATCGAGATCGAGGTGATCGACGACGGTCGCCCGAAGCACGCGCCGGTCGGCAGCCGGCTGGGACACGTCGGCATCCGTGAGAGGGTCGGCCTGCTCGGCGGCGAGAGCGAGATCGGCCCCCGTCCCGTCGGCGGCTTCCGGGTCCGCGCCCGGATCCCGCTGGCACCAGTCACCAGCCCTGAACCACCCAGTGATGGAGTACTGCTTTGAGTGACAGTCCGATGCGGGTTCTGCTGGTGGACGACCAGGATCTGGTCCGGGCCGGGTTCCGGATGATCCTGTCGGTGGAGCCTGACATCGAGGTGGTCGGGGAGGCCGCCGACGGGGAGAAGGCGGTCGAGCTGGCGACCGCCTTGCGTCCGGACGTCGTCCTGATGGACGTCCAGATGCCCGGGCTGGACGGAATCTCCGCGACCCAGCGGATCGTGGCCGCCGATGCGGGCAAGGTGGTGATCCTGACGACGTTCGACCGCGACGACTACCTGTTCGAGTCGCTCGGCGCCGGCGCCAGCGGCTTCCTGCTCAAGAACACCGCGCCCGAGGACCTGGTCGAGGCGATCCAGGTCGTGCACTCGGGCCACGCGCTGCTCGCGCCCGAGGTGACGCGCCGGGTGATCAAGCGGTTCGCCGGCGGGGGAGACCGGGTCTACCGCCCGGACCTGGTCGCCGACCTGACCGACCGCGAACGCGAGGTCCTCGGCCTGATCGCCCGCGGCCTGACCAACACCGAGATCGCCTCCCAGCTCTTCGTCGGCGAGGCCACGGTCAAGACCCACGTCTCCCGCGTGCTACTCAAACTGAGCCTCCGCGACCGCGTCCAGGCGGTCGTCTTCGCCTACGAATGCGGCCTCGTCATCCCCGGCGACGAACACACCTCCTGATCGGCTGGTCCGCCCTGGGGATGAGGCGGGTGATCACCCTGCGGGCCGACGTACGCCGAGGGTCCGGCTGACTAGCGTGGGAGTCACTTCCAGAACGGGAGCGGCTGGGCGTGGGTCTGGTCAGGGGGCCGGAGTAGTAGAGGACTGGTGAACGGGATGCTGAGCGTGGCTGGGTTGACCCGGCGGTTCGGTGATCACCTCGCGCTGGACGATGTGAGCTTCGACGTGGTGCCCGGTCGGATGACCGGGTTCGTCGGGGCGAACGGAGCCGGCAAGACGACGACGATGCGGATCATTCTCGGGGTGTTGGGAGCGACGGCAGGCGAGGTGCGGTGGAACGGCAGCCCGCTGACCCACCAGGTCCGCCGCGACTTCGGCTACATGCCGGAGGAGCGCGGGCTGTACCCGAAGATGAAGATCCGCGACCAACTGGTGTTCTTCGGCCGGTTGCACGGCCTCGATCCCGCCCGGGCCGGTGAGCGGACCGACAAGATCCTCGGCCGGCTGGGGCTGACCGAGCGGGCCGGGGACATTCTGGAGACGTTGTCGCTGGGCAACCAGCAACGCGTGCAGATCGCGGCCGCGCTGGTGCACGAGCCGATCGCGCTGGTGATGGACGAACCGTTCAGCGGGCTCGATCCGCTCGCCGTCGACTCGATGGTGGACCTGCTCCGCGAAGAGGTCACGCCGGAGGTGCCGGTGCTGTTCTCCAGTCACCAACTGGAACTGGTGGAACGCCTGTGCGACGACCTGGTGGTGTTGTCACGGGGCAAGGTCGTTGCCGCGGGCCCCGTTGCGGAACTCGCGGCCGGCCCGACCGCGACGTACCGGATGGTGATGGACGGCGACGCCGGCTGGCTGCGCGACATCGAGGGCATCAAGGTGCGGGACGTGGACGGGGCGACCGCCTTGTTCGATGTGGCAGAGGCGGGGCTGGATCAGCTGGTGCTGCAGCAGGCGATCAGCCGCGGGTCGGTGCTCGAGTTCGGGCCCGAGCGAGTGGCCTTGAGTGACGTCTTCCGGGAGGCGACCCGATGAGCAACGAACAGAGCAGGACCACCTTGCAGCGCCCATGGCAGCTGGTGGCGCAGCGCGAGGTCAGTACGAAGATCCGGGACAAGACGTTCATCGGCTCGACCGCCTTCATGCTGATCCTGGTGCTGGCCGCGGTGATCATCCCGGCGCTGATCTCGGGAAGCGGTGGGCCGGACAAGAT